>DATCMY010000235.1:0-22815 GCA_036565505.1 Hanamia sp. | reverse complement strand
ATTCAGCAAAAAAATCCTATACAATTCAGGAGCAGTTTTATTCTATTAACTAATACCTGCAACGATTGTCACAAGGCAGTTAAATTTAATTTTAATGTGGTAAAAATTCCTGACTTTCAGCAGTTCAGCAACCAGGATTTTAAAGTAAGCAAATAATATTTAAGGAAAATAATTATACCAAAATATATTTTTGAAAATTTAAATTTTCAATCTTATCAGTTAGTATTTTCTTATTCTTCAATTAATTGAATACCTGTTTTAGTAAAAGATATTTTATGTTGCTTGTATAAATTACCGGTTGTCATTTTGAAAGTTTTCTTGCTCATGCCAAAGAATGAATAAATTTCTTCCGGCGAAGATTTATCATGATACGGAAGGTAGCCATTATTCTCTTTTAATAAGCGCATCACTTTTTCAGTTTCATCCTCTACTCTTTTGTAGCCCGGCTTTCCGGCAGCTACGTCAATTTTATTTCCGGGTAAAATATTTTTAATAAATCCCGGGAAACGATCACCAATTTCAATATTGCGATAAATTTCATTGTTGTGCAATATCCCTTTATGAATATTGTTGATGATTACTTCGTAGCCTATATCTGTGCGGCGATAAACAATCAGATCCACGATATCTTTTTCTTTTACAGTAAGATTTTCATTAGATAAAAAGGGTTCTAATTTTTCGGTTGCAGCTAATCTTCCCGTTTGTTCGTCCATCACTATTTTTACCAGGTATTCACCATTCGGGATCATAAAGTTTTGAATTTTTGATTTGGGAATAAAAAGATCTTTCATTAATCCCCAATCTAAAAAAGCGCCCTGGTGCGTTACGCTAACTGCTTTTAATTTTACAATATCGCCCAATACGCCCTTTGGTTTTTGCGTAGTAGCAATTGGCCTGTCTTCACCATCATGATATAAAAATACTTTCAACTCATCTCCTATTTTGGTTCCTGCCGGCACAAAACGTTTTGGCAATAAGATACCCACATCTCCATCATCCAAAAAAACGCCCATTGATTTTTCCTTGGTCACTTTCAGCACATTGTATTCGCCCATCTTTACCATGATAATTCATTAATTATTTATGGTGCAAAGGTAGTGGAAGAAAAGAAATGAGAATGATGTTCAGTAAGTGCAGACATCACAGGTTTTAAAAACATGTGATGTGTTTTTGTGACTTATATTGCCTTTTTCCTTATAAAAAATAACGTGGAATAGATTTTGATAAACAATTTTTTCAACTAATAAATAAGATTGTTATGAAAAAGAAAATCGGCATATTAGGATCCGGCATAGTTGCCAAAACATTAGGAGCGGGCTTTTTAAAACATGGCTTTGAAGTGATGCTGGGAACAAGAGATCCCCAAAAATTATATGACTGGTTTTCAGGTGCAGGTAAAGGCGCGAGGGCAGGAACATCCGCGGAAGCAGCAGCATTTGGTGAAATTATTGTGCTTGCCGTAAAAGGAACCGCTGCAAAAGAAGTTTTAAATTCAACAGATTCTGAAAATTTAACCGGCAAAACCATTATAGATACAACCAACCCAATTGCAGATGCCGGTATAGAAAATGGAGTATTACAATTCTTTACAGATATCAACAGATCCTTAATGGAACAATTACAGCTTATGGTGCCGGATGCCAATTTTGTAAAAGCATTTAATAGCACAGGCAATTCAAATATGATAAACCCTTCGTTTGAAAGCTCACCCACTATGTTCATTTGTGGCAATAATGAAACCGCAAAAAAAGAAGTCAGTGACATTAGTGCTCTCTTCGGTTGGGAAACAGCAGACTTTGGATTAGTGGAATCAGCACGGGCAATAGAGCCGTTATGTATGCTTTGGTGCATACCCGGCTTTTTGCATAACAATTGGACACATGCTTTCAAACTATTACAACCCGCTTCTTACTAAAGGTAAATGTCAAAACCATACCTGTTTTTTTGCGTTTAAGCTTTTATGTGATAATTACTTTGGGTAAAGAATTCTTAATTTAGCTTTTTGAACCATCTCAAATACAAAAATTTTTAATCGAAAGAATTATGAGTTATACTTCTAACCCCAACAGGTATCAGCAAATGGAATACCGCAGATGCGGAAACAGCGGCTTAAAACTTCCGTTAATTTCCTTAGGCCTATGGCACAACTTTGGAAAAATTGATGACTTTGAAAATTGCAGAAACATTTTACATACTGCTTTTGATAACGGAATTACGCATTTTGATTTAGCCAATAATTACGGGCCACCGCCGGGTGCCGCCGAAGAAACATTTGGAAAAATATATAAAGAGGATTTTAAATCTTACCGGGATGAACTAATTATTTCATCAAAAGCGGGATATAAAATGTGGGATGGCCCTTATGGAGATTTCGGTTCAAAAAAATACCTGGTAGCCAGCCTTGATCAAAGTTTACAAAGAATGGGCCTGGATTACGTAGATATTTTTTATCATCATCGCCCCGATCCTGAAACGTCTTTGGAAGAAACTATGAGTGCGCTCGATCTTATAGTCCGCCAGGGAAAAGCCTTGTATGTTGGCATATCAAGTTACCAGCCTGCTGAAGCTGAAAAAGCCTTTGAAATACTTAATAGACTAGGAACGCCTTGCATTATTCATCAGCCAAGATATTCCATGTTTGATCGCTGGATTGAAGATGGATTATTGGATTTACTGGAGAAAGAAAATGTAGGATGCATTACATTTTCTTCATTGGCGCAAGGCCTGCTTACCAATAAATATCTAAATGGAATTCCGGAAGATTCAAGAGTGGGCAGGCATCTGGAAAATGGCGCAATTGGCGAGTCTCAAATAACTGATACTGTTATTCATAAAGTAAAACAACTAAACGAGTTGGCAATAGCAAGAAATCAATCACTTGCACAAATGTCGCTTGCCTGGGTATTAAAAGATGAAAGGATTACTTCTGCAATACTTGGCGCAAGTAAACCTAAACAGGTAACAGACGCAGTTGAAGCAATTAAGAATTATCATTTTTCCAATGAAGAATTAAATAAAATAGAATTCATTCTTAAGCAGTAGATCTCATCCCAAATTGATAAAACAATTTTCAATGCAAACAATTTTAGGAGCTAATGGAACAATAGGTATATTATTAGCAAAAGAACTCGCGGCTTATACTCCTCAAATCAGGTTAGTAAGCCGTAATCCGAAAAAAGTAAATGCAACCGATGAATTATTTCCTGCTGACCTTACTGATGCAAGCCAGGTGGAGAAAGCCGTTGAAGGTTCAGAGGTGGTTTATCTACTTGTAGGATTCGATTATAAATTAAAAGTATGGCAACATAACTGGCCGCGATTAATGCGTGCAACTATTGATGCCTGCATTAAACATCATGCAAAACTGGTATTTTTTGATAATGTTTATATGTATGATAAAAATGCGATTCCGCACATGACAGAAGAATCCGCCATCAATCCACCCAGTAAAAAAGGATTGGTAAGAAAAGAAATCGCGGAAATGCTTTTAAACGAAGTAAAGTCAGGAAAACTTACTGCGCTTATAGCCAGGTCGGCAGATTTTTATGGCCCGGATAATGAAAAGAGCCTGTTGATTGAATTGGTATATAAAAACATGAAAAAAGGAAAAAAATCAAATTGGTTTATAAATGTAGATAAAAAACATTCCTTTACTTATACACCCGATGCTGCCAAAGCCACGGCCCTGCTGGGAAATACCAATAATGCCTACAACCAGGTGTGGCATTTACCTACAGATAAAAACACCCTAACGGCTAAAGAATTAATTGATTTATTTGCAAAAGAAATAAATGCAGATAATAGGGTTACCGTTCTATCGAAATGGTTATTAAAAATGATGGGATGGTTTGTACCGGTTTTGAAAGAAATGCCGGAAATGATTTATCAATACGACAGGGATTATTTTTTCGATTCCTCCAAATTCGAAAAGCGGTTTAATTTCAAACCCACCAGCTACCAGGAAGGAATTAAAAAAACGGTAGAAGGATCAAAATAGTTTAAACCAACCTGTTTTATTATTTATTATTTGCTTTCTTAAATATTTTCTTAAGAATAAAAATGAAATTAAAAATTTATCAAATTGACGCTTTCACTGATGAAGTATTTAAGGGAAACCCGGCAGCAGTATGCCCTCTTGAAGAATGGCTACCGGATGAAACCATGCAAAATATAGCATCAGAAAATAATCTTGCTGAAACAGCTTTTTTTGTACAAAAAGGAAACGATTATGAATTCAGGTGGTTTACACCTGCAGTAGAAGTCGACCTTTGTGGTCATGCTACCCTGGCAGCAGCCTTTGTATTGTACAATTATGGAAGCCATACTGATACTGAAATTTCTTTTCATTCACGTAAGAGTGGCGTTTTAAAAGTGAACAAAAAGGAAGATTTTCTGGCCTTAAATTTTCCAACAGATATTTTTGAAAGCAGTCCTGTTCTTCCTGAAATGATAAGTGGATTTAAAATAAAACCAACTTATGTTTTTAAAGGAAAGACAGATTACATGCTGGTATTTGAAAATGAAGAACAGGTTAATAATCTTTCCCCTGATTTTTCAATTATTTCTAAATTAAATGCAAGAGGAGTTATTGTTACTGCAAAGGGAAGCCAGGCAGATTTTGTATCCAGATTTTTTGCACCACAATCCGGAATAGATGAGGATCCTGTAACTGGTTCCGCACATACAACTTTAATACCCTATTGGTCAAAACGATTAGGAAAGAATGAGTTTTCTGCAATTCAATTATCGAAAAGGAAAGGCTATCTTAAATGCAAATACCTTAATGAAAGAGTAGAAATTAGCGGACAGGCAAAGACCTATTTAATTGGAGAAATATTCATTCCTTAAAAATAAAAAAATTAAATTATGGACACCGAACCTCTAATAATAAAAAGGATTTTCAACGTTCCTTGAGAAAGAGTTTTGGGAAGCCATTGATCAAATGAATGTCCATACCTTCCTTTTAATAATTAGCTACCGCCAGTAGCTTATTTACATCTTTAATAATAATTTTCCTGCCCCTGGTTTCAAGAATGCCTTCTTCTTTAAAATCTTTCAATATTCGCAAAATATTTTCTCTTGCAGTACCCACCAGACTTGCTAAATCTTCTCTTGACAAATTGATTTCAACCGACATCCCCGGCGTAAAATTTTCCTTATATTTTTCACGCATTAAAACTAATTGCATGGCAAATCTTTCCCTTACACTTCGTTGGGCAAAAAGTGCTACGCTATTAGCAAGAACAAAAAATTCATGGCTTAACGTTTTTAATAACCGTTGCGATAATACTTTTGATTTTCCCAATACCTTTAGAAAATCTTCTTTGGGAATAAAAGCAATCTGGCTATCCTCCAATACTGCTGCTGAATCAGGATAACGTTCTTCAGCAAGGATTGCATGATATCCCATTATCTCACCTTTATTAGCTACATATATAATTTGTTCTTTTCCTTCTTTATCTGCTTTATATTTTTTTGCTTTGCCTTCACACAATAAAAAAATACCTGTTGCATAGGCTCCTTCACGAAAAATAATTTCCCCTTTAGTATAAGCCTGTGCAGACATATTAGCTGTGAGCATAGCTAACTCATCCGGCGGCAGATCAACAATTACTGAATTACTTTTAAAATCCCATTCATCTATCGGGAAAATTCCTTTTAAACTCATATACCACAAATTTACTTTTTTAAAAAGTAACAAAAGATACTTTCAGGATTGATAAGGTTTACTTTTATTATGGAAGCATGCCGGTAATTTTGCATTATGAAACTTCCGGTAAAGCTCCACGAATGTACAAAAGTTAAAAGAGAGTTTAATAATACCAATTCCCATAATACAAACAGCTAATTTATATGCCGGCAACAACGCAAAACGGATGGCAGACAGATGAATGGTTTATTGATGATGCTAAATTTAACAGCCTTTATCCGCCTCGCATTCAAAAATTAGCAGACCAACATTGGACACCTTTACAAGTGGCTAAATATGCCGCAGATTTTCTTGTACCAGAAGATGGAGTAAAGGTATTAGATATAGGAAGCGGAGTGGGTAAGTTTTGTTTAGCGGCATCATATTATAAATCCAATAGTTTTTTTTACGGGATTGAACAAAGAATAGAATTAATTAATGCTGCACGGGAAGCAAAAAGCAGGTTGGGTATCAATAATCTTTCCTTTATGCATGGAAATTTTACTCAAATTGATTTTAAACAATTTGATCACTTTTATTTTTACAATTCATTTTATGAAAATATAGCAGGTACAGCAAAAATTGATTATACAATTGAGTACTCCTTATCCTTGTATAATTATTATAATTCGTATTTATTTAATCAATTGGAAAAAATGCCTTTTGGCACAAGGGTTGCGACCTATCATACCTGGAATAATCAAATGCCTCCCGGGTATAAACTGGTAGAAATGCAAATGGATAAACTATTAAATTTTTGGATCAAATCATAATAATGAAAGAAAATCAAATGAATAATTTACCAATATCAATCCCACAAGTTGAAGCAATAAAGCATAAAGGAAAAAGGCCCTCCTACCCTTGGACTGTATTGGCCAACCGCTGCCCACATTGCAGGGAAGGAAAAATATTTTTAAAAGATAACGCATACAATTTTAAAAACAATTTAAAAATGCATGAGAATTGCCCCGTATGTAAACAGCCTACAGAAATTGAAATAGGCTTTTATTATGGAACAGGCTATGTCAGCTATTTGGTTACTGTTGTTTTAAGTGGTTTTACTTTTATAGCCTGGTGGATATTTATTGGCCTTTCAGTAGATGATAACCGTATTTTATATTGGCTTGCTATAAATTCCGCTTTGGTTATCATCTTACAACCTCTTCTCATGCGATTTTCACGTACGTTATGGCTTAGCTGGTTTGTAAAATATGATGCTGAATGGAAAGAAAAAGAGGTTAATAAATACGAGAGAATTGTAAAAGAACAAATGAACAACTGGTAAATTAATTAGTTACCCGGGGTTTCAAAAAACGCGAATTTTTAAAATCGATATCATTAACAATGATCCATAAATCAACCTCTGAAGCCAATTTTTAATTGGGATCATTAATGTAGAAATGGTTTTTTAAAGTTTTCAATACCTGTAAAATAAATTAAAAATTGCGTAGCGAGGTGTACGATTTGAAAGATTTTATTTTACCATTCTTTTAAAGAAAACAGGAAAATATGGCGTTATCATTAGATGATTACAGGATAAAACTCATCAACAAAATACTTTTTGCTGCTTCACAGGAAGAAGTGAAAAGGTATATTGATACAGCAATGAAAGCCTTACAACAAAGAAAAGTTAACGGACATATCATTGCCCGGTTTGTTGATAAAATAATTAGCGAACTGGACCTATGTATTCCTGTAAAAAAAAACGACCAATCATGGAGAAATATTATCATGGCGAAGTTGCTATTTAGTAGTATTAAAAAACAAATAAGTGCAATGGCTACCTAAGTAGAAGGATTTAACCGGGCCTTGATTAAAATCATGAATAAGCTTCCTTCAAAACTATTTGAAATAAATAAATAAATGGCACCCACTGCGAAGTTGAATAATAATTATAAGAATAAGGATTGAAAGATATACATAACTTTAATGGTGATAAAAATCAGGTAAACTAATAACAACTACTATATCAAATATAAATGACGAACTCTTTGTTGCTTTTTCTATCCTTATTATTACCAATAGCCGGTATCATTTCTATTACATTTCTGCCTCATTCATTTAGAGCAACAACTAATTTTATTTTTGTATTGGTAACAGCTCTTGTTACATCCATCCCGGCTGTGAAGGCATTGACAGGAAACTCTGTTGATATTTTTGTTACCAATACTATTGTTTTTGGAAACATTTCACTTCATATTGACAGCCTTGCAGCATGGTTTATTCTCATCATCAATTTAACCTGTATTAACGGGGCCTTTTATGGTATAGGATATATGAAAAAATATGATGAGCAAAGAGCTAATCTTTCTTTGCACTGGATATTGTTTTTACTTTTTCAATCATCCATGCTATGGGTTTGCATGGTGCAGAATGGATTGGTTTTTCTGATTGTGTGGGAATTGATGTCCATTTCCTCCTTTCTGCTGGTCATCTTTGAGCATCAAAAAAAAGCAACACTTAAGGCAGGTATCAATTATCTCGTGCAGATGCATATTGGAGTTCTGTTTCTTGCTGCTGCATTCATATGGGTTTATTATGCTGAAGGTTCATTTGAATTTTCAGCAATTGAAAAATTCTTTTCTTCCAATCCAAACCTTTGGTTGTTTGTTTTATTTTTTGTCGGGTTTGGCATTAAAGCGGGTTTTATTCCTTTACATTCCTGGCTGCCCCAGGCGCATCCCGCAGCCCCTTCACATATTTCGGGAGTTATGTCCGGCGTAATTGTTAAGCTGGGTATCTATGGAATATTCCGGATTATTTTTTTATTAAAAAATGATTACACGCTCATTGGTGAAATTATTATAATTCTTTCTGTAATTACAGGCCTTTATGGCATTTTAAATGCAGCCGTTCACCGCGATTTTAAAAAAATGCTTGCCTATTGTACTATTGAAAATATCGGAATTATCGGAATAGGTATCGGGCTTGGCTTAATGGGAATCGGAACAGGAAATGCTGTAATGACTATCCTGGGATTTGGAGGTGCGTTGCTGCATACTTTAAATCATTCGCTTTTTAAATCACTACTTTTCTTTACTGCCGGCTCTGTATATCAGCAAACCCATACACGGGATATGGAAAAGCTGGGTGGGTTGATACGTACAATGCCGCAAACAGCCATGCTTTTCCTGGTTGGTGGAATGGCCATTGGAGGACTACCTCCGTTTAATGGATTTGTTTCAGAGTTTCTGATTTACAGTGGCATCCTGCTTGGCATCAAATCTATCAGCATTTTATACATTTCCCTGATGATATTTACGCTGGCGGGTCTTGCATTGATCGGGGGAATCTCTATGCTCACTTTTACAAAAAGTTTTGGAACAATGTTTCTTGGTAATCCACGGACTCATTTACACCAACAACCCAGGGAAGTTTCATTTGGTATGCGACTTCCGCAATATTTTATTTTAATCATCATGATTTCTATTGGCCTGTTTCCTCAATACTATTTTTCGATAGTAAATGAAATTGTATTACAGTTTATTCCGGCTGCATCTGCCACAAGCAATCTGATTCCTTCTTCTTTGCTTAATAGTATATCATCCATAGGGAAATTTTCAATGCTGTTTATTCTGCTTTTCCTGGCAATTTATGCGGTAAGAAAAAGTCTTTCCCGGAATAGGCAGATATCAAGAAGTACAACATGGGGCTGCGGTTACGCTACTCCAAATGCACGGATGCAATACACAGGAAAATCTTTTTCAAAGTCGCTTGGAAAGTTGTTGAATTTTATCATTCTTGAAAAGAAGAAATATAAAGAGATTTCTGCCAGTGAAATATTTCCTGCTGAAAGAAAACATTCATCGCATTACAATGATTTTTTTGTAACAAGGATTTTTAATGGCATTGTTGACAGGCTTCTTTATTCTCTGAATTATTTTCAGTTTATTCAAAATGGCAAAATCCAGTTGTATATTTTATATGGAGTTTTTTTTATTGTTGTGGTGTTCCTGGGTACAATTTTTAAATTTATCTGATGACAATTATCGCATTGTTTATATTAATTATCCTTTCAGCAATTATGCTGATTCCATTTGTACCTGTACAATGGAAAGGAATAATTACTGCAGCAACAGTAACCGTAATTGCAATTCTCAGCAGCATCCCGGCTTTCCATGCATTAACCGGTGAAAGCTTTGAATATTTATTTCAGGGTTCATTGGTAACCGGTAAAATTCAGGTGCGCATAGACGCATTATCCGGATGGTTTATTTTAATTATCAATTTCACTTTCATTACCGGGGCTTTTTATGGTTTGCAATATATGAAAGCATACAGCGCTCAAAAATCTAATCTCTCTCTCCATTGCATCAGTTATATATTAGTGCAGTCAAGCTTAATAGCCATCTGCTCTTTGCAAAACATGATAGCCTTTTTGGTTGCCTGGGAAATAATGGCGTTATCCTCTTTCATCCTGATAATTTTTGAACATTATAAAAGAGCAACTTTAAATGCCGGAATCAATTTCCTGATCCAGTCGCATATCTGCATCATGTTTTTAACGATTGGATTTATATGGGTGGCCATACGCACAAATTCTTATGATTTTAAAGCGATCACGCTATTCTCCACTTCTAATTCTATGTTCTCCGGAGTTGCTTTATTTCTATGTTTCTTTTTTGGATTTGCCATAAAAGCAGGCTTCGTTCCTTTTCATACGTGGTTGCCTTATGCACATCCGGCTGCGCCATCGCATGTATCAGGTGTAATGTCGGGGGTCATTATCAAAATCGGTATTTATGGTATTTTGCGGATGCTGTTAGTAATTAAAAGTGACTACCTCATTATTGGATATATCATTTTATTTATTTCCATTATTTCCGGAATTTATGGAGTAATGCTTGCCATTATACAACACAATCTTAAAAGATTACTGGCCTATCATAGTATTGAAAACATCGGCATCATCGGCATTGGTATTGGCATTGGATGTATTGGCATTGGGAAAGGAAATCATCTGTTAACCATATTGGGATTTGCCGGAGCTCTCCTGCATACATTGAATCACTCCCTTTTTAAATCACTTTTATTTTATGGCGCAGGTAATGTTTACCAATCGACCCACACAATGGATATTGAAAAATTAGGTGGTTTGGTAAAACGAATGCCACATACTGCATTTCTATTTTTGATTGCAGCGCTTGCCATTTGCGGCTTACCTCCTTTCAATGGATTCGTTTCCGAGTTTCTTATTTATAATGGATTGTTTACAGGTTTACATGGATCAGATAAGGCTTTACTTTCATCCATAGTATTCGCTCTTTTTGCGTTAGCACTTATTGGAGGCCTTGCTTTGTTATGCTTTACAAAAGCGTTTGGTGCAGTTTTTCTTGGCACAGGCCGTAGCGATTTACCGCATACGACTACAGAGGCAACATTTGGAAAACTAATTCCAATGTACGCAGCCGTTATGCTCATCATAACTATTGGGTTGTTTCCAAAAACATTAGTTATGGCCCTATCAGAACCACTCAATTTATTTACACAAATTACCGCCAATAATATCTCCGGAGAAATCCTTCCTCTTACAGGAACTTTGTCCATGATTGGATTATGTTCCGCAATTTTTTTAGGGTTGGCGGGTTTAATATTTTTTGTAAGAAAAAGAATAACTAGCAACAAACCACAGACTGTGAATGTTACCTGGGGTTGCGGCTATATTGCTCCTACTCCTAAAATGCAATATACCTCCAGTTCCTTTATTCGTGCATACCGGAAACTGGCCGAACCTCTTTTTTCTATTCATAAAAATAAAAAGGAAATAACAGGCATTTTTCCTAAAACAGGAGGACAGGAAACGCATCCTTATGATAAAGTTGAAGAATGGTTTATTGATTATCCTTTGCTACGATTAAAGAAATTCTTTAACCGGTTTACTTTTTTGCAAAACGGAAATCTTCAGTTTTATATATTGTATGGAATCGTTTTTATTGTGCTTGTGCTGGCTATTCCATTTCTATTCGAATATATTAACTCATTAATAAAGTTTTTAAACCAGGTATAAAAATGATAAGTTTTATATTAATAATTGTGGCAAGCATTTTCTTTACCGGCATCATCATCCGTACAAAGAGCATTACTTCCGGTCGCAAAGGCCCCGGTATTCTTCAACCGATGAAAGATATCTTTCGCTTGTTTAAGAAAGGCGCGGTGTACAGTAAAACCACAAGCTTTATTTTTCAGATAGCGCCAAGCGTTTATTTTGCTTCAGTTATTATGGCTATTCTTGTGATCCCTTTTGGTCAGTATAAAGGGATGATTTCCTTTGATGGAGATTTTGTGTTTTTTGCTTATGTATTAGGAACAGGAAAATTTTTCAGCATCATTTCTGCATTAGACACCGGCAATAGTTTTGAAGGAATGGGGGCAAGCCGGGAAGCCTTGTTTTCAATGTTTGCCGAGCCAGCCTTTTTTATTTTGATGGGTTCTTTAGCCCTTCTTACAGGGCACACTTCTTTTCAGCAAATTTTTGCTTCATTACATTTTGGGTCTTACATCTCTTACATACTGGGGGTAATGGCCACGTTTGTTTTGGTAATGATAACGCTTGTTGAAAACAGCCGTATGCCTTTTGATGATCCCAAAACACACCTGGAACTTACCATGGTTCATGAAGTGATGATCCTGGATAACAGCGGATTTGACCTGGGCTTAATTTTATATGCCACCAATTTAAAGTTTGCCATGTATGGCGCTTTGATTGCGAACCTGTTTATGGGAAGTTTTCCATTATACCTTACTATACCTATATTCTTAGGAATTCAGATACTTTTTGCGATAGCTGTCGGAATTCTTGAATCTTTTACAGCAAGGTTCCGCATGAATCATAACGCACAATATATACTCGCATTATCATCTGTTAGCTTATTGATTTTTTTGGGAGTGTTATTGGTATTGGGGCAGTTTAGTTGAGGGGAAGAAGAGGCAAGAGGCAGGCGGCAAAAAATAAAATATTAAATTCTAATAAGAAAAAAATAAGCTTAATAAAAAATAACATGGCAAATGTATTATTGATCATATTTACGATCTCGTTGCTTTACCTCGGTATTGCACACCGCTTGTTCACTTACATTAAAATACTTGCATTCCAGGGAGTATTGCTTTTCGGTATCGCTTTTATTGAACTTATTCAAATCAATATCGCCAACCTGACTTTTGTTCTCCTGGAAACTATCGTTTTTAAAGCCATTGCCATCCCGTATTTTTTAAATTATGTGATAAAAAGAAACAGGATCACCCGCGATGCAGAGCCTTATCTGCCCAATTTCATTTCGCTTATTATCATTACACTCATCATCATTACCACTTTTGTTTTATCTAATGCAATTGCTGATGAACGGATCAGTAAGATATATTTTGTGGTGGCGCTGTCCACGCTGTTCACAGGGTTATACATTATCGTTACGCGGCATAAAATTATAACGCATGTAATGGGTTACCTCGTAATTGAAAACGGCGTATTTATTCTATCTCTTGCTGTGGGTAATGAAATGCCTATGCTGGTAAACCTCGGCATCATGCTCGATATTTTTGCCAGTGTTTTCTTATTGGGCATTTTCGTAAACAGGATCGGTGATGTATTGAAAGATGTGGACGTAGACCAGTTAAAAAACTTAAAGGACTAACAATAATAATAGTAAAGCATGATGACAGGAATATATTTAGCAGGCGCGTTTATCATAAGTGGTTTATTGTTTTTTAACCGTAACAAGACATATAATTATTTACTTGTTATTGGTTTCCTGCTTTTGCAAATAGGGTTTACCATTTATGAATATTTGCATCTCCATACAACCGAATTGAATTATTTCACTGCCGATGCATTGGCTATCCTGTTGCTGGTTACATTAACCATCATCAGTATCCCGGCTATGTATCACAGTTACGTTTATCTTGATACCAAGCAGGACAATCCAAAGCACAGAGCCATTTATTTTGCTGCAATGGTTGCGTTGCTTACTTCTATCAGTGCTGCTTATCTTTCTAACCACATTGCGGTCACCTGGATTTTTGTAGAACTCACTACGCTTAGTGCTTCTGCTCTTATTTATCATCGCAGAAATAACCGCTCGCTGGAAGGCACCTGGAAATATGTTTTTGTTTGTGCCATCAGCATTACATTGATATTTATTGGAATATTATTTTTGAGCTTTACCTTACGACAGGCCGGCACTGATGATCTTTCATTTGCTGTATTGATAAAGAAGGCTCCTGAACTGAATTTATTTTGGTTGCGGCTGGCCTTCATTTTTATATTCACAGGGTTTACTGCTAAATTAGGATTGGTGCCTATGTACACCGCTGGCATAGACGCAAAAGATAAAGCTCCCTCACCCGCAGGGGCTATACTCTCCAGCGTTTTGATGAATATGGGTTTTGTAGGAATCTTTCGTTTATATACAGTTATTGCAAATTCACCTTTACATATTTGGGCCAATCACGTTATCCTGATCGCAGCAATCCTCTCCATTTTTGTGGCTACCGTTTATATGACCAAAGTGAAAAATATAAAACGAATGTTTGCCTATTCCAGTATTGAACACATGGGAATCGTGATGCTGGGATTAGTAGCCGGAGGTGTGGGATATTATGCAGCCATTTTGCATATTATTTTTCATGCTTTTATTAAATCAAGTCTATTCTTTCAAATGGGACAGGTATACCGCATTTATAAAAGCAAAAGTATTTATGACGTGGGTAATTATTTTAAGTATAACTTAACGGGTGCAATAGTAATGCTGTTGGGTTTTTTCTCAGCAACGGCAATGCCTCCTTCCGGTTTATTTATCAGCGAATTTTTAATTTTCAGGTCATTGTTTGAAGCCAGTTATTTGTGGGTACTCATAGTAGTAATGCTGTTGCTGACAGTAATCATCTGGGCTTTCGGAAAAAATGTATTCAAGCTCCTTTTTTCTCCGGCAGTTGATTTTAAAGAAGATAATATTGAAAAAATAAATCCAATGGAATCTATATCACAATTTATTCTGCTTGGATTGGTAGTTTACCTGGGGCTGAATCCGCCGCAGGAATTTGTAACTCTCATTCGGGAAGCAATTAAAAACTTACCTCATTAATATGAAATCTGTAAGCATTAAAAATAACCAGACTATCCCTCTCGCCTCTATTCCTGAGTTGGAATACTACACCTTCTTAGAGTTAAACGTTTTCTCTTTAATGAAAAGCCGGGGGTCTCATTGTGTAAATTATTATGGATTTCCTTACGGGGATAAAATCAAATTGATTTGCTGTATTGCCCATGATGAATCTAATGATATTAAAATCTCCTCCTGTGTAGTGGATGCAAAACAGGCCTACCCTTCTTTTACAAAACATAATCTTGTTTTTGAAAAATTTGAAAGAGAGATTCATGAAAATTTTGGCATAGCTTATACAGATCATCCCTGGTTAAAACCTGTTCGTTATCCTTTTAACCGGTTTGATAAAAATAGTAACATTGACGGATATCCGTTTTTTGAAATTGAAAGTGAAGAATTGCACGAAGTGGGTGTAGGCCCTATACATGCCGGTATTATTGAACCGGGGCATTTTCGTTTCATTTGCAATGGCGAACAGATCCTTCATCTTGAAATACAATTGGGCTACCAGCATAGAGGTATAGAACAATTATTTATTGAAAAGAAAAAATTACTTCAAAGGATTACATTGGCAGAAAATATTGCCGGCGATTCAGTGGCAGGGCATTCTGTTGCCTTTGTAAATCTTTGGGAAAGCCTGTGCAACTTTCAGCCGGGCAGGGGTCTGCAATTGGCCCGTACGCTCGCTCTTGAATTGGAGCGGGTGGCTGTTCATACAGGCGATTTAAGCGGCATGTGTACAGATGTGGCTTATCAATTGGGCAGCGCTGTTTATGGAAGATTAAGAACTCCGCTAATCAATTACTTTCAAAAATGGAGTGGCAACCGTTTGGCCAAAGGCCTGGTCCGGGCGGGAAAAACCAATTTCCCATTTACCCACGAATTAGCTTTGGAATTGACAACCTTATTAGATGAGTATGAAAAAGACTTTGAAGAAATATCCGAAGAATTATTCAGTATGCCCAGTGTTTTGGCACGTTTTGAGAAAACAGGTGTTATAACTACTGAACAAGCCACCACATTGGGCACAGTAGGTATATCTGCCAGGATGAGCGCCATTGAGAGAGATATCCGTTCTTCACATCCTCATGATTTATATCCGGAATTACAGCATCAGATACTGGTTAAAAATCACGGCGATGTTCATTCAAGGGCACGCTTACGAAAAAAAGAAATCGATCAGTCCATCGGATACATCAGGCAATTGATAAAAAATATTCCACAAGTTGACGATAAGATTTCTCTATTAAATAGTCCATCACCTAATTCATTTTCCATTTCTTTGGTAGAAGGATGGAGAGGAGAAATTTGTCATTGCGCCATTACAGATGACAAAGGAGAATTGATGCACTATAAAATAAAAGATCCTTCTTTCCATAACTGGCTGGCATTGACGCTGGCGGTGCGGAATAATGAAATTTCTGATTTTCCGATTTGTAATAAAAGTTTCGATTTGAGTTATTGCGGTCATGATTTATAAATATAATAAAGCTGATAAAAAATGTTAGAAAATCTGAAAATACTGTTCCACCAGGGTAAGCAATACATTCCTGATGTTACAAGGGTAAAGGTTCCCGGCATATTCAGGGGCAGGCCGGTTATTAGTAATGAAAATGTAGATGATAATGAGTTGAAGGGAATATGCCCTGTCAATGCTATTTCAACAAATCCGGCATGCATTGATTTAGGAAAATGTACTTTTTGTGGAGAGTGTGCCATCGTGTTTCCCGAAAAAATAAAATTTACAACCGACTATAAAATCGCTACCAATGATCCGCAAAAATTGATCATCAAAGAAGGACCGGGTCTGCCAGTTGAACTAAACCCTGCGCTGATAAGAAAAGAAATTAATGAATATTTCAGCGGCTCACTTAAGTTAAGGCAGGTATGCGCAGGTGGAGATGGCAGTTGTGAAATGGAACTCAATGCATGCAGCAATGTAAACTTTGATATGGGGCGTTTTGGAATAGAATTTGTAGCCTCACCACGCCATGCAGATGGCATAGTAATAACAGGTCCCATCACCGAAAATATGGCGCAGCCATTACAAATATGCTACGATGCGATGCCCGAACCTAAGATCATTATCCTTGCCGGTACCGATGCTATCAGTGGAGGCATATTTGAAGGAAGCCCCGCACTGAACAGGAGTTTTTTATCTAAATACAAAATTGATCTGTATGTGCCCGGCAACCCAATACATCCACTCACATTTATTAATGGGGTACTTGATCTGATTAAAAAAAGAAGGTGAATGGTGAATGTTTTTTTTAGATCCAATGTCAATATTCTTATACTTTTTTTCCCCTTCACTTTTTTTTCTAAGCATTACTTCCTAAATACTCCTAACCAAAATATAACAATTTTGATTTCGTTCCATAGGAACGTTTTGTGCGTTTTAATTTGGCTATGCTACAAACAATATGGCCCAAGGCACGATAAAAAGTTCCACTGCATTTATAAGCATCAACTAAACACAAATTGTATTTGCGAACTAAATACATAATCCTGTAAAATGGAAAAATCAAGGCACATCAAAATTTTATTTAACCCTATCTACTACTTATTTCACATTAAGCCCCATACAATAATGGTTTAGTTTCACCACCTTCTTTTTTCTCATAATTAAAAAACTAAACTGTATGAAACTCAAATTATTTTCTTTCGTGGTATCTATTATTTGCTTTGCATCCATTGGCATTGCGCAATTAAATGTCGGCAACCTCACCCATTTAAAAGTTTATCAATCTAAAATTTATGTAGCCGGCACCACCGGGGTTGCCTGTTTAAAATCTCCTACTGAAGTGGAATGGCAATTGAGTTTACCTCCCGCAGATAACCGGTTGATGGAAGTAGACGAAAATGGTGTAGTGTACGTAACTTATGACTATGATGGTATTGATAAAAAAGGAGGCTTTTGGCTGAACCGTTTGGGTGATGTAAAATCTTTCAGCAACGCCACCATAGGTTCTATTACACCCGGCGGAGTACTTGTATGGAGCCAGGAAAGCAGCGTTCAATCAAAACAATCAATCCCTGGTATAGATAAAAATATTGTCGCTGTACTTCGATCCAATACGATGAGTATCTCTGACCGCTCCACCGGCAAAGAGATCGCTGTATCAGAAGTATGTACAAGCAATGGTTTAATAAAAGGAATGGTTAGCCAGCTTACTCCCAACCAACCTGTATTGCAGAATGGCTTTATTTATACCTGTGCTTTTAATAAGCTTAAAAAAATTGATTACACCGGAAAAATTATAGATGACAGCAAAAATTTTGGCATGACGAAACAGTTTGAATGCATTACATACGGACCTGTATTGGTAAATAATGTTTTGGTGTTTGGCAATATAGCCAGCGGAGGTACTAAAAGCAGGGTGTTTGCCGCTAATGAAAAATTATCCAGCGAATGGAGCGATTTTATTGATAAAGAAAGTGGCTCCGGCAGTATGTATGTCAATGGCGATATGGTAATCATCTCTACCAATTTTGTATTAGCTGCTTATAACAGTAAGGGAAAAAACTTATGGAACAATGATGATATCAGGCTTTCTACTATGAGAGGGCTTCGCTATCACAGCAGTTTTGGTGTGCGTAAAACATCTAACAATTATTTGACTGCCGATGACAATTATGTTTATCTCGCCAGTCAGAAAAAAGTAAAAAAGAAAGAGATATCCAAAGACAATGTAACTGTATATGATATAAAGAAAGGAAAAGAAGTTAATGTAATAGAGATGGAAGAAAATGAGTTGATCATTGACCTGCAATTATGGAACGATACAATTTTGGTGCTTACCAACAATGGTTTAAAGCAGGTTAAAAAACCTGTTTAATAATCAGAATGTACCTTAAATACAAACCGGATTTCATATCCAAAATGATTCTTTAAACTGAAACAAAAAAAATGAAAAAAATACTAACAGCCCTTATTTTGACAGGTATTTTATTTTCCTGCAATCAACCAACAACAGAAACTGCATTTGCAAAAGCTCCCGTAGATTCCTTAATTACCAACTGGAAAAACAGTTGGAACCATCATGACTCAGCTGGGGTTAAAAATTTGTTTGCAACAGATGCATTGCTAATTGATGATAAGGTTATTGCAACAAATGCCAATGAATTATCTGACAAATGGATACATCCCAATATTAAAGTGGTAAACCACCTGGAAGCAACAAAATTACAGGATTGGTCTACCGGCGACAGGGCCGGATATACCGGCAAGTTTCAATTAGATGTTGTGGTCAATGATTCTGTGATTGCAAAACCCAAAGGAGTATTCACGATCAATTGGGTAAAAACAGATAATGGTGCTTGGAAAATTACAACTGCCAGTATTCATTCATTTTAATCGAAAGATAATAACAAACTAAATTTCCTTATGCCCATGGAATGTTGGCCGATTCCGAAAGCATTCGGGCATGAATAGCGATTGTGTAATAACTTTTGGTAGATACCGGTTGAATTAAACACAACCGGTATTTTATTTTAACTACAACAACATCAATAAAAAAAAGCGGCTTAAAATTAAGCCGCTAAAACAAGAACAACCCAATATTTTAAAATGGAAGATCGTCTGCCGGTTCTTCTACCTGTGAAGGAGCTGGTGTGCTTACAGTAGAAGACTGAAATGATGATGAAGACGAAGATGATGGCGCCTGATCATGATCAGATTGATTGCCTTCATTGGCTCCTCCTAATAATTGTAAATTAAAAACTCTTAATCTTAATGTGGCAGCAGGCTGGCCTTCTTTATTAGTATAGGCTTCCGCTTCCGGCGAACCTTCTACATAAACCGTTTTTCCTTTTTTCAGGTATTGCGCAACAGCCGTTCTGTCTGTCCAGTAAGCGCAATTTACCCACGTAGTTCGTTCTTTCATATTCCCCATGGAATCTTTAAACTTTTCTGAATGGGCAACGTTGAAATTGATAACGTTTTTACCGTTAATTTCCTTTGCGATGCAATCTGCACCGAGATTTCCAATAACCTGTAACTTAATCATAACTGTTTTTTTTAATTGTTAATCGATGTATCTGAACGGCCGCATTCTAATAGTAAGAATGAAGCGAAATCTAATGAGTAATTACAAACATAATTCTTTTTCTAATTCATTTTCTTATTCAATGAACTTACCTGGTCCTGCAGATTGTTTACTAAATTTACCAGTGAATCTACATCCCATCTTTGCTGCTGTGTTACCTTATTAATTACAACCTGTGCCTGCCACATTTCCAGCACATCGGCAGTTTGCACCTGGTACGGCTGAAAGGCCGGATTATCGCTTACAAGGGTAATCTTATTTTTATTTTTATTGTTTTTCACTATCCTTTTGTAAACAATACCTTCGCTATTGCTTACTACTATATAGGCGGCATTGTTTTTTACATGGTCTATATTTTCTATTTTCTCCCCTACAATAATACTTCCGCTGGGTGTGGGCATCATACTATCACCTATAATTTCAAAGGCGCGGTAGCTTCCACCCGCAAGCATCGGTAAGGTAAAGGTATTGAGTTCGTCAATGAATTCGCTATCTCCATAACCGGCAAGATAACCGGCTGCTGCTTTTACCGGTACAAAGTGAATGAGGTTCCTGTCGGCAGTCATCATTTTCATTTGCCTTCTTTTGGCAAGATAACTGGAACCTTTGCTTTCACTGAGGTCGTGAAGCAAAAGTTCATCAAGCGTAACTTTAAAGATTTCACTCACGATTTCCAGAACGTCTAATCGGGGATCGGCTCTTTCTTCTTCATAAGCACCGATAAGAGAGCGTTTGATCCCAAGTTTAGTAGCAAATTCTTCCTGTGTCCAACCACGAAGCTTGCGGAGATATTTTAAATTTTGACCTGCTATTGCCATAACAAACTAATTTATTTAGAACAAAAATACTAATTATTTTAGTTTCACCAAATATTTTTTGTGAATTTCTAATATTTCCTTTTAGTAGCGCATCAACCGGGGAATTATTATGGGCTGGTAACAAGATTTTGAAGTCCCCAAAACTGCAACTCTAAACTGTTTACACAATCTGCTTTATACTACCTTTTTCATCGGACATGGGGTCTGCCAATTCGTTAATGAAGTCCATCATTACGCTAACGAGGTCGATCATTATACTAACGAGGTCGATCATCAGTCACATGAAGTCGATCATCAGTCACATGAGGTCGATCATTAATCTCATGGGGTCGATCATTAGTCACATGGGGTCGATCATTAAGTCCATGGGGTCGATCATTTTACCGATGATTGCAATGCTTCCCCAGGGAATCTTATTTGCGCAAGAGACTGATTACTAAATTAAATAATTCAATTAACCTGGTATTCTAAAGAAATTATGGTTTACTACTATATTTCCTGAGCAAATGTATAAGCCGCCAGGACCGACATGCCCCTTAAAGATCATTTTACAAATTATTGCTATGCTCCCCCACTTTAACCGCTCTGCAAACACACCAACCATCAACGGGGTGTGGGGAAAGTGAGATGGATTAATTGTATATACAAATCCCTGTTTTAAAGCAATAAATAGCTGGCCTTTTAGTAATGATGGGCTTGTTGTATATATAATAGAGTAACCTGGTTGATAGATGGCGGTTTCTATATAATGAAAGAATTATAAAAGCCGAAAGTAATAATTATGTAAAAAGATTAATGGTAAATGAATAGAAGCCAAAATATTTTAGATTAGCTAAATAAAATATATTACTTTGGAAAGGCAATTGGATATATGTAAGAGTACAAAATAGAAAAGGACCGGTTGATACTTTGTACCCAATAGCAAATTACGGCGACATCGGTCAACTCAAAAGTATACCGCAAAGCCCCGAAAGATAATTTTAATGCGGGGCTTTGTAAGGGGGCTTTTCGGATACTTTTCTGTGTGTTAGCGGTAATTCTATCAAAGCTCTTCAAAATTCAAAGTTTGAAAAAAGAGAATAAAATTAAATCTTGTTTTTTATGCAACAGCATCGCTACATCTGTTGAGCATGTTCCCGCAAAATGTTTCTTTCCTGAAGACAAAAGAATTAATTTAATTACCGTCCCTTCTTGTAGTAAACATAATGAAGACACTTCACTGGATGACCAATATATCCAAACAATAATTGCTATGACAAAAGGCGGTAATACTACCGCCGTTTCACATTTTCTCCATAAAGGAGTTGCTGCTTTCAGAAAAACTCCCGGTTTAGAAAAGTTAATTACACGAAATCCTAAGTTTTTTAATTTTATTAAAGATGATGAATCAACAAAAAATTTGACTTATGAAGTAGACAGAATCAGATTTGACAGAGTAGTTAGGAAAATTGCTTATGGTTTACATTTTCATAAATTTAAAATAGTTTGGAATAAAGAACTCGCTATTTCAACGGGTCGTTTAGTTGGTCCCAATAATGAACCTGATCCTGTTTTTGAAGGGTTGAAGAAGCATGTCTTTCTAAGTGCTAATGCAGTCTTTGAAGGTAATAATCCAGACGTTTTTAAATATACTTTCATTTCTTTTCCTAGTAGAAAAGAAAATTTTATACTTATGAATTTCTATGAAGCCTTTGATGTTTGGGCAATTCCAGTTGAAGGTACAAGTGTGCCTAATCTTTAGGCACTACCGTTAGCGGCAATGCATTCGCAGCTTTATATAAAAGTAACTTTTAAAAATAGATTAAAAATAATTTAGACTAATGAAAAGCAAACGTTCAATTTTACTCAACTTAATTTTATATCTCTATTTTATACCAATGATGATTGCAATTCCATATCATAATTGGATTTATGCAAGAGAACATGGTTTTGGAAAATGGTTGGCCTTTGGAGAATTGATTGCAACGGGAAAAGGAATTATTTGGCCTTACTATTTCTTTTCAAAAAAAGATAAAGAAAATAATTTTACCCACTTTAGTAAATCTATTGAATACGCAAACCAAACAGCGCAAATTGTAAATCCAAATCATCCATTTGTCTCATTAAATGCTGAAGAAAAAAAGAAATTCATTGATTTCAAAAAACAAGCATTGAATGAAGGC
>DATCMY010000234.1:0-3403 GCA_036565505.1 Hanamia sp. | reverse complement strand
CAATTAATATTGTGTATTAGCTGCACATATTTTCTGTATTTATTTAAACTATCCTTTAAGCAACTTTCTAATAGTATTTTAAAGGAGTAAACTGCAAAAAAGTTTTGCAAAAAAAATAAACCGCAATGAAAAAAATGCTCACTATTTTGTTGATGGGGGCTATGGGACAATTGTTTGCTCAGACATACCCCATTACCAGTATAAACATTTCATTGCCATCAAGTCCAGATGCGAATACTGCAAATTGGGGAAGTGGTAATTCAATGCTGATTATAACTGCTGCTACCAAAATGAATTATGGGCGCATAGATGATGGTGTAATAGAAAGTAAAATATTAGTGACCATTAAAAAAAGCGGAACTAAAATATGTGGTGCATTTACTAATAATTCGGCACCCTTAGCAGGCTTTAATACTGTTACAAAAGTTTGGAGTGGTTCTAATGCAGTTTCGTTATTAGGCCAGGATTGTGTTTTGCCTTCCGGTGATTATGAACTCTGTGTACAATTTTTTGGGAATGGAGCAATGGGTACTGTTCCTTTAAGTGATGAGAAATGCAAATCATTTTCTATTAAATCAACCGATCAACAAGTTTATCAATCGCCTCAAACTATTTCACCTGCAAATAGTGCGATACTTAGTGAAAAAGACATTAAGAAACCAATCACATTCCGCTGGACTCCGGTGGTGCCAAGACCACAAGATGCAGTTATTTATCGTATAGCAGTATGGGAAATTTTAGCAGGGCAAAATGCAGTGCAGGCAACAAAATCAAACCAACCCATTATTACTAAAGATGTAAATAACATCACTCAAACGATCATCAACAATTTAATTTCGGGACAACCAAATACCAATGATTATGCATGGACTGTTCAGGCATTAAACAAAGATGGTAAACCATTTGGAGAAAATAATGGAACAAGTTCTCCTTCTGTATTTAATACCGGGAAAGATTCAACCAATGCATCTACGCAGAAATCAATGACTTCAGGATGCAGTAGTGTTTCTACAAAGAATTTTACCACCGGTGATATTATTTCTTTATCGAATGATTTTAAAATGATATTAACCAAAGTACCTACCGGCACCAATGATTCTTTATGCGGAACAGGAACAGTAAAAGTAAAATGGTTAGGGGTTTTAAAAGTTAAGTTTAGAGGTATAAAAATTAATGGCGATGATAAATTATGTATGGGCGCTGTTTATACAGTTACCGACTCCACTCAAACCTATCCAACACAATGGGCAGTTGATGTAATGAATAATACAAGTATTGGAGCATGGTCGGTAAATAAATTAAAACAGGTAAGTAGTTATATTCAATCGAATAAAAATTTAAAACCATTGGTGAAAGCAACTGATGAAGTTGATTCAATGCTTGCGGTTCATCCAATCAGCATGCCATTAGGTTATTTTAAAAGAGATGATAGTAGTAATGCCATAGGATTTACAGAGATGATTTTTAAACCAGCCAATGCAACATTTACAGTAATAGCATCTTTAAATACCAGTAAAATTTTTAAGAACGCAAGTAATACATTTAATGGAACAGATACAATAGGATTGCAGGGCGATGGTATTGTATTTACAAATTCAGGTTTGAAGGGCATAACAGGAACGATAAAATTATTAGCTCCTTTCACTTTTACTTATGCAAATACGAATACAGAAAATTTAAAATTAACATTTAATACAGAAGATACCGGGCATATTGGAAACAGTATTGAATTTAGTGATACAAGCAGCGAATACTGGAATTATAATTTTGATGTGAATGTTCAATTACCAAAAGAATGGCTTGTTCCGGTTGATACAGCAACCACCAATGTTGAAATGAATTTTCAGGCATCCATTTCCGAGTGGGATGATTTTATTGTTACCGGAAATTTACCAGCCTGTATTATTCCAAACTCAAATGGAGTAGGCATTGAAGCCGGAAGTTTAACGTACGATCATTCTGAAATTGCGAATGTAGATGGAATGGTTTTTCCGGATGGATATACTGGCGATAGCACCGAAATGTTCAGTGGATTTTATATTAAAAATTTCAAACTCACATTGCCGGATCAAATAAGAACGTATGCCGATACAAGTAAAACGATAAACATTGGTGCAGAAAATCTGATCATTGATAAAGATGGAATAACCGGAAAAATTTATGCTAACAATGTAATTAATTATCCTAAAGGGAATATTGGAAACTTAGGTGCCAGCATCGATACTGTAAAAATAAAATTGAATAATAGTGTATTGACTGAAGCAAAAATGTTGGGTAAAATAACATTGCCCATGAGTAGTGTTGATACCGGTAATGCGATTAATTATTCGGCATTATTTATTCAAAATAATAATTCATCAACAAACACACATTCATCTTCGTTGACTTTTACATTACGGCCAAACAAAGATATTCAATCAAAATTTTTTGGTGAAGGAAAAATAAAGATAGATCAAACATCTTCCTTAAATCTTACTTTATCAAAATCAGGAAAACAAAGAGCCATCAACCTGCAAATTGATTTGAATGGGAAATTATATTATCCTACCGGAAAGATTATTGACCCGGGAAGCTCGATACCATTGGATTTGGACCTCTCTTGTCAATTCGAACACGTGGGTATGTCGTACAAGAAAGATACCGCAGAAAAATTTTCTTTCGATGTTGGTCATTGGTCATTTGCATCACCGCAAAAAAAAATATCCGGTTTTTCATTCATGATAACTGATGTGAAACCAAAGATATTGCCCATCAGTACAACTACCGAAAAACAATATTTATTTAAAGGTGGGGTTGAGTTTGTTGCCAAAATAAATATCGGAAGTGAGAATTCAAATATCGGGATTAGTGGCGATACGAAAATTGCATTAACCGGTGTAATTGAATCTTCTAAATATACAGCTTCATCAACTCAATGGCCAACAACAACCCCTGCAGCGAATGCATCAAATGCAACTCTGTCAACCAACTTAAAGAAGTTCGTTGAAGACCAGTCTCAGGTTGTCAGCAATAGTAGTAGTACAAATCCAAATGTTATCGCATCAAGTGTAAAAGCTGATTATGGTTTTCTAACGCAACTAAAACCAAAATATTTAGGCGTTGAAGTTGAAAGCATTCATATCGATGCACACACACCGGCAGTAATTATTAAAGGCGAAGTAGATTTTTATAAACATGATCCTATTTATGGCAATGGTTTTAAAGGAGATATCACTGCAAAATTCACAACACTCGAATTAACCATACAGGCAGGTGCCATTTTTGGAAACACAAAATATATTCCTAATCATGTTGGTAATGGTTTTAAATACTGGATGGTACAGGCACAGGTTAACTTACCGCCACCGGGAATTGTATTTATGACCGGCGTTGCATTCAGAGGTTTTGGTGCAGGTGTTTATAG
>DATCMY010000233.1:0-11893 GCA_036565505.1 Hanamia sp. | reverse complement strand
CAAAGGCGAGGGATGGGTAGGGGTTGGTAACGCAAGATTTTAATAAATCCCCTGATTATTAATGGAAATGCGGGAGTTAACTGATATTTTAATTTTTTAATGGAATTTCGCTAATATCGAAAATGCCTGCGAAATTCGGGTTAGCTGTTCACTCCAAGGCAATTTGAATTTTAGTTGTATTGTTTTATTGTTGAAACATACTTTCATCTCTTTTAATATCTGCATTTATTGAAAAAGTTAATGCCTAAATTTGAAGTATGACAAGCTTCAATAATCATCTGCGGCAAATAATTTTACTCGGAATTATTATCCTGATTGGTGTGTTATTGTTAAAGCATTTTTATATTTTTTTGCCAGGGGTTTTGGGTGCTATTACTTTATATATTCTAAGCAGAAAAACGTATTTCTTTCTGATTGAAAAAAAGAAATGGAGACCGGGATGGACTGCTTTTCTATATATATTTGGCTATACTATTATTATTTGCCTGCCGGTTTACCTGGCCGTAGTATTACTCATACCAAAGCTGGTAGAGCTTTTCAATAATCCGGTACAATTGATAGTTGCAGTAAAAACGTTTTCCCAGAGAATAATGGATGCAACAGGTATAGAATTATATAATGGAGATAGTTTACAAAATGCTACCAAAAAAATTGCGGGTAGCCTTCCCTCATTTCTTACAGGTACGGCCAATTTTATCACCAACCTGTTATTGATGTTTTTTGTTTTGTATTATATGCTGGTACATGGAACCAAGATGGAAAAATTTCTGAATGATTTTATTCCCTTAAAAGAATCTAACCGCGAAATATTAGGGAATGAAACAACTTTGATGATCAGGGCCAATGCAATTGGAATCCCATTGCTGGCAATTATACAGGGTTTGGTGGGTATGCTGGGGTTTTATATTTTTGGTATCAATGATTATGGAGTGTGGGGTTTTCTCACAGGTGTTGCCTCATTAATACCTATAATTGGAACTGGATTAATTTGGGTACCTCTCACTGTTTTTCTTCTTGCTACCAACCAAACCTGGCAAGGCATTGGCCTCGGTATTTATTCTTTGGCAATACTTACTAACATAGATTATGTGGCACGAATTACCGTACTTCGAAAAATTGGCGATGTGCATCCTCTTATTACTATTTTTGGCGTAATCGTGGGCTTGAGTATGTTTGGTTTTTTGGGATTGGTTTTTGGGCCTCTACTTGTCAGTTACTTCATTGTGTTAGTCAAGATTTATCGCAATGAATTTCATGCCACCCCAATCACACCTCTACATAATGAAAACTTTGATTAAGATTTCTTTATTCAGTTGTTAAATAAAGAACTATCATTCTGAATTGTTAATTTATAATTCTCTATTCTTACTCAGGATGTTTGTAAATTGCCGCATTACCATTTTTTTACCTCATGATGAAATTTCCCGCCATTGTAATATTACTGCTCCTGATTAATTTTCAAATACTTATTGCCCAGCCTAAATACGAATTCCGCGGCGTATGGGTTGCAACGGTTGATAACATTGACTTCCCTTCATCCAAAACCTTGAGCACTGAAGCACAAAAAGCAGAATTTATCAGCTTATTGGAAATGCATAAACGCAATGGAATGAATGCAGTCATTGTGCAGATTCGTCCGGCAACAGATGCATTTTATCCTTCTCAATATGAACCCTGGAGCGAATGGCTTACAGGCAAGCAGGGAAAACCTCCAGTTCCTTATTATGACCCGCTAAAGTTCATGATAACAGAAACGCATAAACGCGGAATGGAATTTCATGCATGGATGAATCCTTACCGGGCCGAATTCAGAATAGGCAAGTCTTCTATTTCTCCTACTCATATTACCAAACTTCATCCTGAATGGTTTATAGATTATGGAGGCACAAAATATTTTGATCCGGGGAATAAAGACGCACAAAAATTTGTAGCCAACGTAGTAAGGGATGTAGTGCACCGTTATAATATTGATGCAATTCATTTCGATGATTATTTTTATCCTTACCGCATTGCCGGAAAAGAATTTGGGGATGACGCTTCTTTTAAAAAATATGGAAATGGCATGGATAAAGAAACCTGGCGTAGAAGCAATGTAGATTCTATAATCTGTATGCTAAGTAAGGTAATAAAACAAGAAAATAAATATTGCCAGTTTGGTATCAGCCCTTTCGGAGTTTGGCGCAATATTGATAAGGATCCTGAGGGAAGTAATACCAAAGCCGGGCAAACCAATTATGATGATCTTTACGCCGATATTTTGTTATGGTTAAAAATGAAATGGATAGATTATGTAGTGCCACAATTGTATTGGGAATTTGGACAAAAAGTAGTTGGTTATGAAGTATTGAGCGATTGGTGGGCCAGACACGCTTATGGCCGGCAATTGTATATTGGGCAGGGAATTTATAGGTCAATGGAACCAAGGTCTTACGCCTGGCACAACAAAAATGAATTACCCAACCAGATTAAACGCTTACGAGAATACCCGCAAATTCAGGGAAGTGTTTTTTTTAGCAGTAAAACTTTTAGTAGTAACCCAAATGGATGGAGTGATAGCTTAAGAAATAATTATTATAAATATCCTGCCATTCCACCACCAATGCCCTGGATTGATTCAATAAAACCAGTCCGGCCTGTTTTACTTTACGATAGCAGCAAAGCCACTTTTTACACTAATTCTATTGATCTGTATTTCCGTCAAAGTGAGGTGAATGATATGATAAACCGTTATGTGATTTATCAATTTGACGACCTGAAAAAAATGGATAAAAGCGACCCGAAAAATATAAAAGAAATCATCATTGCCGGAAATAATTTTTACACTTTTGATCTTCAAAGCATACCTCCCAATCAAAATAAAATAGTGATTGCGGCTACATCATTAACAAGAACAAATAATGAAAGCGATCTTAGCCAATACATTTATATGGAAAGAAGAGGAAATGGTTGGCAAATAATTGCACAAGCAAATAATAAATAATGAAAATTTTATAAAACAACAAAGCCCTTTCTCCATCAGGAAAGGGCTTTGTTGTAAAAATTTTTTTTTTAATTTTTAGAGATCAGCGCTATTTAATTTTTTAGGAATCTGAACTTCAAAATTCACATCCGCATTATTTCTCTTTGCCTTTATGGTATAATGCTCTTTATTAGGTGAACTCATAATTTGCGCTCTTACATCATTTACATTGTTTACCTTTTCTCCATTTACCGCAGTTATAATATCATCTTTTTTTAAACCTGCCTTATCAGCAGCAGAACCCTCGTCAACACTCAATATTTTTGCACCGTCACTATCTTCTGTATCCTGGATTTTTAACCCCAATTTTGGTTGATTAGTATTAAAAAATTGAAAATAAGGATGGGGTAAATTATCCAAATTGGAAAGTTCCGGCATCTTAAATTTAAAGTTTCTGCCATTTAAATTTAAGCTATCAACATTGAAGTTAAAAGCCATCGGATTGTCGCTTGTTTTGCCCAATACCACTTTCAAATCCTTCTTCTTACCATTTCGTAACAAACTAATATTTACTTCATCTCCGGGTTTATAGGTCCTTACTATTTCTGCTAAATCTTCAGGCGCAATAATTTTCTTATCTCCAAATTTTGTAATTATATCTTCTTCTTTTAATCCTCCCTTTTCAGCGCTGCTTCCTTTTGTAATACTTTTTATTAAAGCGCCTTTATCAGATTTTTCAGTTAGCACTCCCAGGAAGGTCCCGGGACTTTTCATATTATTCATCCTAAAGTCCATACCGGGAGAAAAAAGAAAATTACCCGAATTCCCGTTCATATTTTTGCGGACCATAACTTTTACATCTCCTTTGTAATCGGACAGCGGCTTACCATTAACGGTAACAATATTGCTGTCAATCTCAATAATTGTTTTTCCATTATTATCACCATCCTTGCGGATAATAATTTCTTCATTTTTTTGGATATTCTTTTTTTCCGCTTGAGAAAAACTGCTGCTTGTATTTAATAGGAAGCCAACAGAAATTGCTGCTGATAAAAATATTCTTTTCATTTTAATTTAATTTTAATGTACGAATTTTTTAGTAGATCAAAAGTAATACGATTTTTTTAAAATACGAAACCTTTCGCAAATAAATAATTTAACGTTAACAGAAATTATTACAAAAGAGGAAATCTTTAAGAATATTTTTAGGTAGAAATTCTTTTTCCCGACTTATTTTATCGTTACAATTGTGCTTCGGTTATCGCTATTGCATCAACGATTTTACATTCTCAATCACATCTTTCAGTTTACTTGCATCCTGACCTCCCGCAGTTGCCATCATTTTCTGTCCGCCACCTCCACCTTTTATAAGCGGGGCTACATTTTCCTTAATTATTTTGATGGCATCCATATTTTTTACGGAAATTAATTTTCCATCAAGTGCTACAGCAACATTTGGTTTGCCTTCAATATCCGAGGCAAGTACAATCAAATAGTTCTCAAGATTTTCAATTAAAAGCAAGCAAAGTTTTTTCAATGCATCTGCATTAGAAACATTTACTATTGCCCCGATAAAATTTATTCCGTTGATTACCTCAATATTTTCCAATAGTTTTTCCTTTTCTACCGATAATAATTGTGAGGTTAAAAAGTCCACCTGCTTATTCAGTTTTTCTTTTTCTGCCAATAATGTTTCTAATGATTTCTTAATGTCTTTTGGATTCTTCAGGCTTTCTTTAATTGAATCAATAATATCAAATTCGTGATTAATAAAATCCTCCGCAGCTACTCCACTAACCGCTTCTATGCGTCGCAAACCCGCACCTACAGCAGTTTCATTGGTAATTTTAAAAATCCCCAATTCTCCCGTATTACCTACATGAGTACCGCCACATAATTCAATAGAGTATTCCGGATCCATAATAACTACCCGTACTTTATCACCATATTTCTCGCCAAAAAGGGCCATAGCACCTGTTTTCAGAGCTTCTTCCTTAGGCATTTCTTTAATAACCACCGCAATATTTTCCCTGATCTTTTCATTGACAATAGATTCTACTTTTCCAATTTCTTCTTTGGTCATTTTAGTAAAATGAGAAAAATCAAATCGCAAATATTCATCATTGACAAGGCTCCCTTTTTGTTGAACATGAGTGCCCAATACTTTACGTAAAGCAGCATGCATTAAATGTGTAGCGCTATGGTGAACGGCTGTGCTTTTTCTTCTTTGTGAATCGACTTTAGCTATAATACCTGCTTCAATATTTACAGGAAGTTTTTCGGTAAAATGTAAAATGAGATCATTTTCCTTTTTAGTATTGAGTACAGGTATTTTCTCTTCCCCAAAAAACAATAAACCGGTATCACCAACCTGGCCGCCACTTTCCGCATAAAAAGGTGTGGTGTCTAAAACCAATTGAAAAATTTCTTTTCCCTGTGATTTTGTTTTGCGATATTTTAAAATTTTACTTTCTGTTTCCAAAAGTTGATAGCCAACAAACCCCAATCCACCATTTTCATTAATTACTATCCAATCTTCAGTATCAACAACAGATGCTGCACGAGAACGATTTTTTTGTTGTTGCATTTCATTTTCAAAACCTTCTTCATCGACTTGTAATCCTTTCTCGGCAGAGATAAGTTTCGTTAAATCTAAAGGAAATCCAAAAGTATCATAAAGTTCAAATGCAACATTTCCAGGTAAAACAAAAGCTTTTTTATCTCCTTCAACATAATTCTTAAAACCTTCAAGAGAGAAAAACATTTCAAATCTCAATAACCCCTTATCTAACGTTCTTAAAAAATTTTGCTCTTCTTCATGCACTACTTTACTTACAAACTCATTCTGTTTATCCAACTCAGGAAAAACATTTTCAAATTGCTTCGCAAGTAATGGAATTAATTTATACAGTAATGGTTCTTTCACATCGAGATAAGAATAATAATACCTAACTGCTCTGCGAAGAATGCGACGTATAACATACCCTGCGCCAGTATTCGAAGGCAACTGTCCGTCTGCAATAGGAAATGCAACCGCTCTTATATGATCGGCAATTACACGAAAAGCAACATCCTGTTTACTATCAGACCTGGTATATTTTTTATTGGATATTTTTTCTATTTCTGAAATGGTTCCTGAAAAAACATCTGTGTCATAATTGCTTTGCCTATTTTGTAAAACCCTCACTAATCTTTCAAAACCCATTCCGGTATCCACATGCTTGGCCGGAAGCATTTCTAATGAACCATCTTTTTTTCGATTGTATTGAATGAATACATCGTTCCAAATTTCTATTACCTGCGGATCATCATTGTTCACTAAACTTTTGCCCGGAACTAATTTTTTTTCTTCTTCCGTTCTGCAATCCACATGAATTTCGGTACATGGGCCACATGGGCCGGTATCGCCCATTTCCCAGAAATTATCTTTTTTATTTCCCAGGATGATCCTGTCTTCACTTACCCATTTTTTCCAAAAATTCAACGATTCTTCATCTTTTGGTAATCCATCCTTTTCATCTCCTTTAAAAATGGAAACATATAAATTCTCTTCAGGAATTTTATAAATTTTTGTAAGCAATTCCCAACTCCATTCTATAGCCTCTTCTTTAAAATACGGAGGAGGATTTTCGATAGCGCTCCCAAAACTCCAGTTGCCCAGCATTTCAAACATAGTGTGATGATAAGTATCTACACCCACTTCTTCAAGATCATTATGCTTGCCACTTACACGCAGGCATTTTTGAGTATCTGCCACCCGTGAAAAAGGAGCGGGTTTATTTCCCAGGAAATATTCTTTAAACTGGTTCATGCCCGCATTGGTAAAAAGCAGGGTGGGATCATTTTTTATAACTATAGGCGCGGAAGGAACAATCGTATGGCCTTTCCCTTTAAAAAAATCGAGAAACTGTTTTCTTATTTCTGCACTTTGCATCATACCACTGAGTGAATTTTAAGATGGATTTAGAGTATTAAGAAGTTATCTTTGTTTACTTTAAAATTAATGAATGACGGCAAAGGTATTTTGTTTAGCCGCATTTACAAACTGAACGATTTTTTTAAATTTCTCAATTGGAATATCTTTTCCTGCATTTATAGGAATGAAAAAAATAAAATATTATTTTAATACCAACACATTACGTTACGAGAAATTAGTAACACCTTTAAGGGTAAAACTTTTAAGGTTTTTTACATTTATAGCAGCCGCTTTCTTTACAGCATTTATTATCGTTTCACTTGCATTCCGTTTTATTCCTTCACCCGAATTAAAAGTAGCTGAATTACGATACGAAAAAATGCGACAGAATTATGAAACACTTGCCACGCAATCTCAAAAATTACAACAGGAAATGGCATTTTTAGAAAAAAGGGACAACCAGGTTTACCGTTCTATTTTTGAAGCCAATCCTTTGCCGGATAGCGCCCGTGCAAAACTTACAGAGCAAAAAAATGAATTTCAAAAAATTGCGGCAATTAATGATGAGGAACTGGGAAATGAACTTGCCAAAACATTAAATAACATCAGTGCAAGAATCAATTATCAATTTGCCAGTTATAATGAAATTGAAAAACTCATTAAAAACCAGACCGAAAAACTGGCTTCTATTCCTGCAATTCAACCCGTAAGTAATCGTGATCTTGATAGAATTGCCTCAGGTTTTGGAATGAGAATTGACCCTGTTTATGGAACACCTAAAATGCACAAAGGTCTTGATTTCACAGCGCCACAGGGTACTCCGATATATGCCACCGGAGATGGAATAGTAACTACTGCAGGATTTGATCGTGGCGGGTATGGCAATCATGTAATCATTAATAACGGTTATGGATATGAAACTTTATTCGGGCACATGGTAAGAATAAAAGTAAAAGAAGGACAAAGGGTAAAACGTGGTGAAGTAATTGGATGGGTAGGCAGCACCGGCAAAAGTACAGGGCCGCACTGCCATTATGAAGTGCATATTAACGGGCGGGAAGTAGATCCGGTGTATTTCTTTTATAACGATCTTACACCTGAACAATTTGACCGTATTTTGAAAATCGCTTCTACAGGAAGTGCAAAAAGTCTTGACTAATTATGGCCTTATCACAAATCAATTTCGAGTTTGATGATGATCTTCAAAAGGATGATGATCTTCAAAAGAAGGAAGAGGTAAAGAATGTATTGCACGGTGCGGAAAATCAGAAATCCAGGAGAGGTAGAAAAAGCCTGAAGCAGAGCAATATTGAGCCTGATATCCCTGCAGTTCCGGATGATGAAGTACTTTTTCAGAAACAATATTATTCTATTGGTGATGTAGCTGCCATGTTTAAAGAAAATACATCTTCCATAAGATATTGGGAAAATGAATTTGCTATTTTAAAACCCAAAAAAAATAAAAAAGGTGATCGTTTTTTCAGGCCCGAAGATGTAAAAAATCTTAAAATGATTTATCATTTGCTCCGCGAAAGAAAATACACCATTGAAGGAGCAAAAGAATTCCTGGTGAATAATAAGGCAGCTGGTGAAAAACACGAAATGATAGAATCTCTGGAAAAAATAAAATTATTTTTATTAGAATTAAAAAACAATCTGTAAAGAATTATGAAAAATTTTCTCCCCATTTTTTTCTTTTTAATAATAAGCGCTTTTCAATCTAATGCTCAAAAAACTTATGAGATTCTTTCAGATTCAGCGAATAATAATTCAAAAATGTATAGGGGAAGTATTACTAAAGAAGATATAGACCACGATCCTTCATTTGGCTGGTATGCCGAAAGCCAGCGCATTTATCCTAAGCCAGATACGGCAGCTGTAAACGCTTTCAAAAGAAATAAAGACAAAATATATTTTATTGTTTTTGCCGGCACATGGTGCGAGGACAGTCATTTTATTTTACCTAAATTTTTTAAAATACAGGAAGCAAGTGGTTTCCCGGAAAACAGAATTTCACTATTTGCAGTTGACAGATATAAACACACTACCGGAAATATAGCACAAGCTTTGAATTTGACCCATGTGCCTACAATCATAGTAATGAAAAACGGAAAAGAATTAGGCCGCATTGAAGAATATGGGAAAACCGGGAGATGGGATAAGGAATTGGCAGAAATTATTAATCAATAAACCCCGAACTATTTTATTTCATTTTTGGGATTGGGCACCTGCGATACAAAGGTTACCAGGCTTGAATTTGAGGGTTGCAACTCATATTTTTCCTGCAATTTTCTGATACTGATATAGATTTCCTGTTTCAAAAAACTTAAATCATCTACAGGCATTTGAAGGGGTGTAAAATAAACCGACATAATTAAAGCACTGTCCTTATTTATGTCCTGCAAATAAACAGAGTAAGATTGTATTTTTTCCTGCTTTGAAAGTATTTCTTTAATTCCTGATACAGCATTTTCCAGGTTTTCTCCGGAAGTTTGCGGCGATAAATGTGTATCAATTTCATTTCTTACCAGGTCTCTCGAACTCCAATTATCCAAAATACTATCAACCATTTGTTTATTAGGAACTGTCACCAATGATTTTTCTATCGTACGTATGCGTGTACTTCTAAGGCCAATTCTTTCTACAGTGCCATTTACCTCTTTTACTTTTACCACATCACCGGTTTCAAAAGGCTTATCGAAAAAAATAATAAAAGAAGCAATCAGGTTTTCAAGGCTTTCCCTTGCAGAAAGAGCCAAAGCAGCGCCTACAATACTTAATCCTGTAAGTAGATTTCCAATATCAAGGTGAAATGAATATTTAAGAATAAAGACAATTCCAAAAATGATAATGATCACCCTGATGAAATCTTTAAAAAAGAATAGCAGTTGAAATTCACTCGCAGATTTTACATCCTTTGATCTGAATTTTATAACCTGTACCAAAAATTCCAAAAAACGAATAACCAGGGAAACTATGGAAATAATTATCAGGGCTGAAGCCAGGGAATCAACAATATCACGTGAGGTAACTTTATGTATTGAAAATACAAATGCTGTGGGAAAATTAAGACGATCAAGAGCAAAAATACCAATGACCACCAATAATATTCTTTCAATGGGAGTAATGATAATGCTATCAAACCTTTGTTTATCCATGCCACCCCATTGTGTTTTTCCTAATTTGAAGATCAATGAGGAGGCATACTTTGAAATAATTCTTTTAAGAATAAATGCCAGCAGAATAGCCATAGCAACAGCCATGTAACTGCGGACGGTATTATCGAAATAAATTTGATCCAGAAAATTCATGTTACCTATTTAAACAACCAAACTATTGAAGAGAATAGATTTCCAGTTGCTGATTTTTAAGAATATACATTTTATGATTAGCTAATTTTATTGAATTACTATTTTGTAAAGCCACCGGTAATTTATATTTAGCTATATCCGGTAATGGCGGTGTGTATTTATAGAGATTTTCTTTATCAAAACCATAAATTGTTTTTCCAATCACTGAGAAATCAGTCCAATGCAAAAATGTTAATTTGTTTTTAAAACTTCCATAATAATCAAATACATAAATACCCTTTTGCGGATCATACAAGTAAACAAAACCATCATGGTCAATTATTTTTTGGGGCGATGGAACTGAATCAAACAACAAACGAAAATCCACGGATTCGGAAATTAAATTTCCATTATCATCTATTTTTTTTAATTTATTATCCTGTTCATCATAAAGCCAGATATTGTTATCATACGAAGCAGTAACTGCTTTTACCCTGAAAATATTTTGATTGCGAAGATTAATGCTTCCGAGCACATTCAGATACTTATCCAATAAAACTATAGTCGAAAAAATTTCGTAAAACAAAATTGCTTTCCATGGATTTTGGGCTTCTACATAACTAAGTTTGCCATATTTGGTTACCTGGTTAAAAACGCCAATAGAATCCCCTTTTTCATTGAATTTTTTTAATTGATTATCGGTGTTAATTACATAAAGTTCACCAAGGTTATCAACAGTAAAGGATGAAATGGGGTATTCAATTTTTTTTAAGAACCTAAAAAGAGAATCGTCCTGTGCTTTTGCATTTGGCATATAAGCCAAAAAGAAAATTAAGAAAATCAGTGAGTATCTTTTTATAGTACTTTTCATGATTCGTAATATTTCAGTTCCAGATTTTCTCCGTCAAATACTGCATAGCTGTTGTATTTTATCCAATCGCCGAGGTTAATATAAACGCTTTTATCATTCAATTTAAATTCAATGGGCAAATGCCTGTGGCCAAAAATAAAAAAATCGAAATGTCTTTTTTGCAGCATTTCTTTACTGTAAACTATGAGCCATTCTTTTTCTTCACCTAAAAACTGTTCCTTTTCTTTACCAGTGGCGGCCCTGCTTTTGCGGCTGAAATAATCCGCTAAACCAATTCCCCATGATGGATGAAGCATTCCAAAAAATCCTTGCGAAATTTTATTCCTGAAGATTTTTTTCAGAAATTTATAACGGTGATCGCCGGGGCCTAAACCATCTCCATGGCCAATCAAAAATTTCTTATCGTTAAATTCAAATTCCTTCGCTTCAGGAAATACTTCAATATTCAATTCTTTTTCAAAATAACCATCCATCCACATATCATGATTACCCACAAAAAATTTAATAGTAATTCCACTATCCGTAAGTTCGGCAAGTTTCCCTAAGATTCTTACAAAACCTTTCGGCACTACTTTTTTGTATTCAAACCAAAAATCAAACAAATCGCCCAGAATAAATATTACAGAAGCATCCTTTTTTATTTCATCCAAAAATTGGACTATTCGTTTTTCCCTTATGAGGCTCGAAGCGTGATCAGGAGCGCCCAGATGAAAATCAGAAAGAAAATATATTTTTTTACCGGGAGGAATTTGCATGATGGTTTAAAACTATTAAAAATATAAACTAAATCACAAAGAAGGCTTAACAATTAAAAACACATAAACTTCTTTTGGGCCATGAACACCTACAACTAATGT
>DATCMY010000232.1:0-4235 GCA_036565505.1 Hanamia sp. | reverse complement strand
AGGTATCATTGCATACCACATAAATTTGCCTGGTAAGAAGAATGGGTTCAATTTTTTTCAGTGCGTTCCAGACTACCTGCAAAAGCATTGTGGAATCTTTCCCTCCACTGAAACCGATTATCCACGGCCTTGTTGTATGGTCATCGTAAAGGTATTGATCAATTATTTCGTTTTCTAAATGAGTAATATTTAATGACATATTTTTTTTGTATCCCGCAAAGTAACTAAAAACTGAATTGTATCTTTTTTTGTAACAAAAAACACTTATTCCATTTAATATTATTTGTTATGTTCTTGACAGTAATAAGTTAGTTTTTTGAATTGAAGTAATTCTTAAAATGCAATTTTATTTCAAAGTAAGTGTTTTATTTTGTTCATCCAAAATAATATGTATATCTTATATATTGATGCAGAAGTTTTTGAACTGTATCCTTTTTTACCTGAGATTAATGCATTTTACTTAATAAATTAAAGATATTTCGATGTACAATTTTTTTTAGGCTAAAAAGTCAATATAATTTAGTTAAAGATCGAATTTGAAGATTAAGCGCGATGATTGTTTTTAAAATCATCCCCTAAAAACCTCCTCCAAATGAAACCTTAAAAACTCTTTCTTCGGATAATATTTATTCGGCATAATAATTTTTGTTCCGGCAAGGGAAGCAAAATATTTTGCATGATATTCTTCTTTTTGTTTTTGTTTTAATTCTGGTGATAACAGTATCTCAAACTTTTCATTGATGCCAATATATCCTTTATCATAAGCGCGGTCATAAAGGGCAGAAAGGCAAATACCATTTTCGGGATTCAATCTTTCTTCTTCACTCCTACTCCATGGTATAATATGACTGGCTAATAACAGATCAGGAATATCAATTCCTGTAATGGCGCATCTGCCGGAATAATTGGCGATCACAATTTGCCGGAACACATTTTGGTTAACCCTTGTTTTTACTTCCCTCAATTTGTATTCACCTTTTAAATGTTCTGTTCCTTTAAGTTCATCCACAAATTTATTTTCTATAGAAGTATGTTCTTTTTCCGCCAATATTCTTTCACTTTCAAAAAGCAGCGCGTCTTTGTTATTGATAAATTCTGTCCAGATTGGTTCTACCTGTTTTCTTCCACCGGGCAATCCACCAATGCCTCTTTGTTGATGATAAGGATCAACACTTGCAAAGTTATTTAAACGCATAGCAATAGAACCGGCAGTTCTTCCAAGAATATTGGCAAGATGAATGATTTCAGGTGTGCCGAAATGCAGCTTTCCAAAAGGAAGTTTTAAATAAAGGTTTAATGCAAGAATTAATTCATTTCTTGTCCAAAGTTTTCTTTCTGCCATGAAAATGATTTTAGTTTAATCACGGTTTTCCCTACACCAGTAATCAATGCTAAAATAATCATCTTCCTGTTCAATAAAAATAAATTGACAATCTGTATTCCTGCATCTGCACAATTGCGTTTCTAAATTATCCATTGTAAACTCTGCAAGTATCTCAGCTTTTGTTCCGCATTTGGAGCAGGTTGCGGGCTGGTCGGTCATTATAAAAATGTCAATCATTTATAAACTTCAATTTTGTTTACTAATAAAGCGGTATGCTTTAGAACACATGGTGAATATGTGAACATTTTTTTTGAGGACAATTGAAGCTTCCTATTTCTTTGCTATGTACATCTGCCATACAGTAAAGTTAGAAACACAATAATTATAAACCTGCGCAATTAGTATTATAAGAGATACTATTTATTGTATAGTTTCGTATCATCAAAACTAATTATGAAGTACTTTTTATTACCAGCCCTACTGCTTCTTATTAACCTGGGTTCTATAGCCAATCATCTACAAAATATTATTTTGATCAGGCCCTGAAAGTTGTACCCGAAAGACACGCCCTATTTTTTGGGACGGGCATAATGGATGATAGCCTTTACCAATTATTTGCTATAATAAAGCCAACAACAGCCTTATATTTATCGCGCATTTTACGGATTCTTCGTTACAGGTGTTCCAGGGAATGTTCCGCTCGTATTATCCTAATGGCGCAATTGAAAATGAAGGGATATATGAAATGGGAAAAGAAAATGGATTATGGAAAAAGAGGAATATAGATGGAAGCCTTAGGGATTCATCATTATACGATACAGGGAAGGTAACCATGAGTACTTCCTTCAGGTATTATGAGAACCTCCAGGTACAAAGTAAAATATTGAATGACTTTGCAAATACTAAATTTCGCCGTACGGTTTATGCCATGAGCGGAAAAGTTCTAATTGAGGATACAACCGCTGAAGATGAAGATAAGGTGTTTACAAAAGTAGAAATTGAAGCATCTTTTCCCGGAGGCCCCGATGCCTGGCAGCGATATGTAACAAAACAGATCATGGAACATGCTGATCAATTCGATGACAATGATTATGGTACCTGCCTTATAAGATTTATAGTAGATATTGATGGAAAAGTAAAAGATGTTACAGCCATAACCATGGTACATTCAAGACTTGCGGAGATAATGGTGAATGCAATTGCTACTGGGCCCAGATGGACGCCTGCCCAGGTAAAGGGCAGTTATGTAAAAGCTTTTAGAATTCAGCCAGTGACATTTACAAGTTTTAAATAGCGATTTTAGCAAAGCTTGTAATGGTATCCGTTAGTTTGCAAAAACAGGCGGAAGGGCATCTCTGGTTTTGTATTCCTGCCTTTGATGCGACTTATGTTGTAGGTTGTTGTTTCTGTGCTTTGGGGTACAAAAACCAAGAAGGTTTATTACAGGCTTCCAAAAATTAGAGAGTTTCAAAAAAACCTTCTTGGTTTGGCGCTCTCAAAGTATTCTGGGCTTGTTGATTACGGAGGTTACAAAAACCAAGAAGGTTTATTACAGGCTTCCAAAAATTAGAGAGTTTCAAAAAAACCTTCTTGGTTTGGCAATTTTTGCGAATTCCTCTATTTAATTCCGGTCAGACGGAGACCGTCAGACCGGGGAAAAGATAATTTTAATAAAAACGATTTCTATATTTGTGGATTACCAAAACTTAATTATGAAAACCTTTCTGTTTCCCCTGTTACTTATTATTTCATCTGCATGCTTTAGCCAGTCAAAACAATACCTGTATTATTTTGACAAAGACCTTAATTCCACCCCAAAAGAAAAAGCCATCTTAGATGGCGTGGGTACTAATACTGCCAATTTATTTGAGATCAAAATTTACAATGCTTCCAATAAAAATCTTTTATGGAGTCAGCATTTTATGGATTCCTCGTTGCAGTTAAGTGAAGGTTTGTATCAATCTTATTATGCCAATGGCAGCGTAGAGTCGGCGGGCAATTATTCAAAAGGGTACGAAGATGGTTTATGGCAAAAATGGGATAGCGCCGGTCATGATATAGATTCATCGTTTTATGTAAAGGGTATGCTTGCCCGTTATATACACCGGGGATATTATAAAAGCGGTTTCCCGGATAGTATTATTATCAGTGACATGAAAACAAACGAACTGGCAAAAACATTTTATATTGATAGTGGCCTCATTGCCAACCAGGTGTTTTTTACCGGGGAAAAGGGGTTGCGGAAATTTTATACTAAAGGCGTCTTTAGCGGTACTGATTCTGTTTACAGCAGGGAAGAGATTGAGGCATCCTTTCCGAATGGCGGGGCTGCCTGGACGAAATATATTGTAAGCGGCCTGCAAAAATATGCTGATGAAATATATAAGGACAATGCATTTGGAAGTTGCATTGTAAAATTTATTGTAAACAAAGAAGGGAAAGTAACTGAAGTGGAAGCTACTAACATGAAGGGCACAGCACTTGCCAGAGTAGCGGTGCGTATTATAAAAAATAGTCCGAAGTGGATTCCCGCTTCGCAATATGGACTCAGGGTAAACGGTTACAGGTTGCAGCCGGTAACCATACTGGCACCTAATTAGCAGTTAGATTTAATAAATAAAAGAACATAGGAGGTCCCAAAAAAAGACATTCCTGGTTTGGTGATCTCAATGGAGTTACAAAAACCAAGAAGGTTTATTACAGGCTCCCTAAATTATAACGTCTCAAAAAAACCTTCTTGGTTTGGCGCTCCCAAAGTATTCCCGGATTGTTGATTGGTGGTTTACATAAACCAAGAATGTTTATAACAGGCTCCCTAAATTATAACGTCTCAAAAAAACCTTCCTGGTTTGGCGCTCCCAAAGTATTCCCGGATTGTTGATTGGTGGTTTACATAAACCAAGAAGGTTTA
>DATCMY010000231.1:0-4283 GCA_036565505.1 Hanamia sp. | reverse complement strand
GTTTAATGCACAAATTCAATTTATTTCAAGCATAAAATGGGTATAAAAAACAGAATTTTTGAAAACGTACAATTTTTGTGGATAAACCGAAGATTTTTGAAAAAAATAATCCATCTTTAATAGACTGAATAGTTACAAAATTATAACCGTTATAGCATCCGGACTTTTTTTTAAAAGGTCGTTTGCCATTGTTAATACAGTGACTTTGTGTCTGCGCTAAACGAAAGAGCTTATTGATTAAGCATTCAGTGCCACGGGGGTACAACTTATATCGTTGAAGATAGACATTTCTGGGAATAAATCATAAAACTGAAAAGAGAAGTTTACTTACTGCAATTTATTGGTTAAGCCTATATCAGCTTTTAAAAAATATAAGCGTAATTATTAAAAAAATAATTACCCGGGTGAACAAGGTGCCAAATAAATTTTGTATCCGCCTACGTGTTTTTCTATCTTTTTCCTGGTTCATGAATTTTGAAATATCAAACTTGAAAGAAGGCATATTACAGGGTAAAATAACCTGTGGTATATTTAACTAAATTAATAAAGATGAATTTGTCTTTAAATCATATCTTTACTGAATATTTTTAACCGGTTACAGTGCATGTATATTTTTATTCGTGCTACTGTAATATAAAAAGTGCTAATTATTAATCATTCCTATAAGATTCTTCAACTATAAAACCATTCATTTTTTTGATTGATTTTTATTCATTCAGGATCTGATATACTTTAAACAAATCCTATAAATTCAATTTTTACCATAAATACTCTTCACCTTTATTATGAACACAAATCCGCACAAATTTCACATTCCTGTTATGGGATTAGCCTTTACTATTGATTCTCCGGTAAAAGTGGCCCGTTATGGTATCTCCTCTGTTATTTCTATTATGGAAGACAGGCTTATAGAAATGATGCGAGGTTATTATTATGCCTATATCAATGAGCCTTATATACCGATTACTGTCAAAGAGGAAAACTATCGTGAAAAGAGAATAACAGATTATTTAAATCTTGTGAGCAGGATTGTAACAGAGCAGGTTGAGAAACTCAAAAAATCGGCCTTTGAAACGGGTTCAGAAATTGTAAAATACTTTGAAATGTTGCCGGAGGATAGCGCGCTTAAACATCTTTACCACCAGATGACCCGTTCGGCTGATGACTTAGAAAAAGAAAGACTTGAAAAAATACTCAGGAGCAAGGTTACCGCCGGAAGTATTGACGTGAATATAATGACCAAACTCGATAAAAATAATTTTACTAAAGATGGCGTTTTAATAGAAGATGGCTCAGATGCATTGGCGGCTTTAAGAGGATATGCAAAAAGTGAACTTAGCAATTCTTCTGTTATTTTTTCCGCAGGAATGAATCCCCGCTTATACAATTACCTGGAAAAAATGAGAGAATTTGATGCTAAAGGTCCGGGCCAATTTGAAAAGAAAATAGTAATTAAAGTAAGTGATTATAGATCCGCTTTGATACAAGGAAAGTATTTGGCAAAAAAAGGAATATGGGTTAGTGAGTTTAGAATAGAATCGGGTTTAAACTGCGGTGGACATGCATTTGCAACCGATGGATATTTGATGGGCCCAATATTGGAAGAATTTAAAATGAAAAAAGCAGAACTTACTTCCTCATTATTTGAAATATACAATAAGGCTTTGGAACTAAAAGGAGGTGTAACTTTTTCTGAGCCACATCCCATTAAAATTACTGCGCAAGGTGGGATAGGAACTTATGAAGAAACTGAGTTTTTGCATAATTATTATGGTATAGAAAGCAGTGGATGGGGCACGCCTTTTCTATTGGTTCCGGAAGCTACTACCGTAGATAATCCTACTTTGGAAAGAATGCAAAAAGCAAAAAAAACAGATATAGTATTAAGTAAAAATTCTCCTTTAGGTGTTCGTTTTCATTATTTAAAAGGCACGAGTTCTGACCTGGAAAAAAAGCAAAGGATTGATAGAGGAAAACCCGGAAGCCCTTGTACCGAGAAGCACCTTGTTAATAATACTGAATTTACCACAGAGCCTATTTGCACGGCTTCTTCAAAATATCAGAAACTTAAAATTCAACAATTAAAATCGTTGAATTTGCCGGCAAAACAATATGAACAGGAATTGCAAACAGTATTAGACAAAGAATGTTTGTGCATAGGATTAAGTAATGCTGCCAGTCATAAATATGAACGTCCTTTTATTAAAAATCTTAACTCGGTAACCATTTGCCCCGGGCCTAATATCGCCTATTTTTCAAAGGCTGTTTCGCTTCAGGAAATGACTGATCACATATATGGTAGAACCAATATTATTACTGATAATAGCCGACCTCATATGTTTATTAATGAACTCTATATTTATATTGCCTATTTAAAGGAACATATGTTGGAAGAAGAAGACAATACAGCGGATATTAAGAAAAGTAAATACTATACCGGATTTTATAATCAACTGGAGGCCGGAATAAATTATTACCGGGATATTGCCCAATCTTCAAATGGATTGCCGGCCCATAGCAGGGAGAAATTTAATAATGATTTGAATGAAGCCGAACTGAAATTAGAAGCTTTAATCCCTCTACTCAATAATGTGCAGATTAGCTATACGCTTTGTTGATTTTTAAAGAATTGATTTTTTTTCTTTGGTAATGAAGGATCAGGCATAAATAATAAAATTATCCTAATTTTTTTTAATAGGGATATATTCAATTTTATAATGAATTATTTTTGCTGAAATAGATTCATGTATTCAATACCTATAATACTTATTATTGGTGCGCTTGTGGGATTTTTGTCTGGCTTATTGGGTAAAGGTGGTAGCGCTATTTCAACACCATCACTTCAATTATTTGCGAGAGTTAATCCCTTTGCAGCATTAGCGTCTCCACTTCCTGCGTCTTTACCCACTACACTTTCGGCTGCATTTGCCTATAAAAATGAAAATTTAGTAAGCAGGAAAGTAGTTATCCAGAGTATCCTTTGCGGCATTCCTGCTACCTTGTACGGCTCCTGGTTAAGCGGTTCATTTAAAGGACATACTCTTATGGTCTTTACCGCATTATTTGTTTTAGCTATAGGAGTATCTTTTTTTATGTCATTTTCAACTCATGAGGCAGATCCGGGAGAAGATGCTATTCCTTTCTGGAAAATTTTTGTTGTGGCTGTTGGCGTTGGGTTTCTATCCGGAATCCTGGCTAATAGCGGGGGAATTTTATTTGGTCCTTTATTTATTCGTTTTCTAAAATTACCCACTAAAAAAGCCCTGGCATCAAGTTTAATTGTATCTGCAGGGCTTGCTATTCCCGGCACGCTTGAACATTGGTACCTGGGACATATCAACTGGTCAATAGTTTTGTTTCTTTCTGTTAGTTCAATTCCTTTTTCTTATTTAGGAGCTAAAGTGGCCATTAATATGGATAATAAAACCCTTGAAAGAGTATTTGCAGTAATGCTGATTGGCTTCGGGATTTTTGATTTGATCTATAACATTTAAAACTGATGCTCTGTTATTTTTATAATGCATAATTTAGAAAATGGTGCAATTGGTTATTATTGTTGTTGAATTCTACATTGAAAATAAAATAACCAAAGAATCGCCCTCTTTAATGGTGCTACAATCATTCAAAAAAGACATGCTTTAATTATTTATACTTACCAGGAAGTGTTCTGATATATTTAACCAATTCCCATCGTTGGGTATTATTTAGGGCAACTTTAAACTTAGGCATAGGCTTGTGCCCCTCAGAAATAATATAATACAAAGCTCCATCAGTGTCCTCTGGGCCCCATGGGTTGGTAAGATTGGCAGGCGATGGTTTGACCGATGCTGATGCCGGACCGTCTCCTTTTCCGTTATCTCCATGGCATGGCGCGCAATCGGCTCTGAAAAGAGTTCTCCCTTTTCTTATTGCTCTGGCATTGTTTGCCAACGGATTTCCTACATTTTCTGCACTCTCAGGTACTTTCCATGGCTTGGATTGGGCCTGGGTAACATTTTGGCCTATTAAAAAAAATAGGGCAATAGAAATAATTTTTAAAAATGGAGATGAACATGTTTTCTTTATCATTAGTAAAAAATATTGATTTAAAAATTTAAAATAAAGTAGAAAGTTTTTTTTGAAAAAATTTTGATATTGATAATCATGGCAAATGGCGGTCCATAAAACATGTAATACCCTCTTGATTTAATAAGCAGCCCAAAGGACTACGTTGAAATCTTAGATGGTATTATGCCGATAGAAAAAGGCATTGGACTATTTTGATGGTATAATCGGTATAAATG
>DATCMY010000230.1:0-6579 GCA_036565505.1 Hanamia sp. | reverse complement strand
CAAAGGCGAGGGATGGGTAGGGGTTGGTAACGCAAGATTTTAATAAATCCCCTGATTATTAATGGAAATGCGGGAGTTAACTGATATTTTAATTTTTTAATGGAATTTCGCTAATATCGAAAATGCCTGCGAAATTTGGGTAAAATGATTTCTATTTTTGTACCACCAATCCTTTAGGAATTATACCACAAGATTCCATTTTCTTTTTTCCATTCTATCTTTTCGAAAAGCATAGGCTTATATAAAAACTATTGGGCAATAATAGTTTGATATACTTTTCCAAATTTCCTACAAATTTTATTTCCAATTTATTTGATATCTATCCGGGTTCCTAAGAAAAATCTTGCATAAAAATTATTTTCTGATACAGTATGATCGCCATTGTTATTTTCATTTATTTAACCACAGAAAAATTAACTAACATGCAAACTTTTACTTCAATGGCTTCATTTAAAAAGAAAATAAGCCGAACAACGATCCTGTGTTTCGCACTCCTTTTAGTTTTTCATTTTGCACAATCTCAAATGAGGAATTACAGCCTTGTTTATTCAGAAAATTTAAAGGGGGGCACTACAATTTTTGGAAACACATTAATGCAAATTTTAAAAAGTAATGGGAGTGTAGATACGACCAAAATGAACAGTAATAGTGCAAATGGAAATTCAAGTGATGGCAATGATAACGAAAACATGCAGTACGTAGATATTGATGGAAACACGGGAAATGGAAGTGTTACCAGGAATTCGTCATCTGCAGATTTGATTTTACCGGCAGGTACCAACACTATTAAACTCGCCCGTTTATATTGGGGTGGACGAATAAAAGACTCGGAATTTGATTTAACAAAAGATGCAAATAAAAAAATTAAAATCAGAAAGGGAACTACAAATGTTTACTCTGATGTAATTGCTTTAGGAATTGACCAAACGGTAATAAGCTCAGGATATACTGAATACCAGGCTTATGCTGATATTACCTCCTTTGTAAAAAGTAATGGTGATGGCACCTATTCAGTTGGAAATGTTCCTTTAAGTACAGGCTCTATCAGCGGGGGCGGCAATCATGGAGGCTGGTGCATTGTAATTGTTTATGAAAACCCTGCCATTAATTATAACAGCGTTCGTTTGTACGATGGCTTTCAAAGAGTTTATAATGGTGGCAGTGCTACAACTACCACCGTTACATTATCAGGCCTTGATGTTCCATCCGGAACTCTTGCTGCAGCTGATGCGCAGATGGGTGTAATGTGCTGGGAAGGTGATGCGAATTTGAAAGGGGATTTTTTAAAAATCAATGGCAATTTGTTTTCAAATACTACAAATCAAATAGATAATCCCTGGAACGGTACTATCACAACAAATGGTATTCATGTTACCACAAAATATCCTAATTATACCAATCAAATGGGTATTGACATTGACATGTTTGACGTAGGGTCTGGATATGGGATTGTCCCAAACGATAATTCAGTCGCTTTACAATTCGGCACAGAAGCAGATCAGTACTATCCGGGAGTATTTACCTTCTCAATTAAGATGAAGGATCCTACCATTACTTTGGATAAAACAGTTTCAGATGCTAATAATAATCACCTTGCAGAAGCAAATGAAATACTTACCTACACATTGAAAGGTGCAAACTCGGGTGTGGGTAATGCAAATAATATTATAGTCATTGATACCTTACCTAATACAGTTACTTATGTTCCCAATTCATTACAAGTTATCAATTCCCCTGGTATAACAAGTGGAAGTAAAACTGATGCCACAGGTGATGATGTTGCAGAATATATTGTAAATGGTTCAATTAAAACTGTGGTTTTCAGAATTGGAACCGGCTCAACGAGTTCTAAAGGAGGTACTTTGGCTGAAAATGAAACTTATGAAGTTCAATTCCAGGTAAAAGTAAATGACCCGGGTATTGGGAACCGTGTTCCCTCTATAATGAACATTGCAAGAGTCGTATCAACTTCTGATGCCAATGTAACATTTGTAGATGATGGTACAGCAATCATTAATCCGGAAGAAGGTCCGTTACCTGTAACATTGGAAAGATTCGCAGGAACACTATTGCAGGATAATAAAGTAAAACTTGACTGGAGTACTTCTATGGAAATTAACTGCAGCATGTATGTAGTTGAAAGAAGTTATGATGGAAATATTTTCTTTCCTGTAGGTAATGTGCCTGGCAATGGTACCACATCTTTATTCCATTCTTATTCAACCATTGATGATCTTCCTTCTTCCGCTGGAAATGTAATTTACTACAGATTGAAGCAAATGGATATTGATGGAAAATCGCACTTATCGAAAGTACTTGCACTCAAATTTAAAAAAGAAAACCAGGTTATAAGTGTTTCACCAAATCCGTTTACAAGTTATTTGAATGTAAATATGAATTGGGGCAAAACCGAATTGATTACTGCAAGGGTGATCAACATCCAGGGAAAGGAATTAGTATCTAAAACAATCCAGTTAAATAAAGGCTCCAATTATTTCAGAATTGATGAATTATCGAACCTTCCTTCGGGAAATTATTTCATTCAATTTATTTCTGCAACTGAAAGATTAACTCAGAAAGTAACCAAATAATAATATCTGAAAATTTATAAAAAATAGCTGCCTTTACCGGCAGCTATTTTTTATGTAACGGAGTATGAATAACCATTAATTTCAGTCAAATTCTTTGAATAAATTAATTGACACAAACTTAATGGTAATCCCCTCAAAGAGTCATATAACTTTGCAAAGCCTTTACATAATTTTCAAATGCGGTAACACCTTCCGGTGTTATTTTACAAATGGTTTGAGGATAATTTTTGCTAAACTGTTTTATAATTTCGATATACCCCGCTTCTTTCAATTTACTTATTTGAACACTCAAATTACCGGAAGTAGCATTTGTTTTTTCTTTCAAAAAAGTAAACTCAGCTTCTCTAACACTTATGAGAAGCGACATAACAGCAAGCCGTAATTGAGAGTGTAATAGAGGATCCAGTTCTTTAAAATCCATTATTGTGATTTGCAATATTATTATAAAATCTTTTCTTTAAGTAAATCCCAATATTATCCAGATAATTGTGACAACTGAAATAAAAGTAGTTATGCCGAATAGCATTAAAAATAAAGGAAATTAGTATTTCAATTTTAACCATCGCATTAGGTTTTACAAATAATGGGTACGCATTTAATTAAAAGAAATAGGAAAAGGAATGAGTCTATATATTTTTATAAATTTATCCCAAATATAAAGTACTTTATATTATAAACTTAATTGTTGAAAAAATAATTTTTTTAAAAAATTTATACCTCCAGAATTTACATTCTAACTTACTATTAATCAATTACTAATAAATTAAGAGAGGAAGGAGTTACTATATGTGAATGATTAGAGAATTTATTCACATCGCCGAAAATTAATTTGTTTATCTGGATGCAATTTGTAATTTAGCAATAGAATTTAATGGGTTAGTAAGTACAAAGAGCTGGTAGTAATACCGGCTCTTTTACTTTTCATTTGTAACTAATTTTATTTACTCCTTCTTAATTTATTTTTATTCTTTTGTTTTTCTCTTTCCATTTTGTTTTCGCTTGATAATGATTGTTTAATTTCATCGCTCATAAATTTTTTAAATGAGTAAAACGAAGACCGCATTTTTTTGTAGCAATTGTGGACAGGAAAGCACCAAGTGGGTGGGCAAATGTCCTTCATGCAATGAGTGGAATACTTTTGTGGAAGAAGTAATTGTAAGAGGAACTGAAAAGCCATCAACAGAATGGAAAGAATATTCCGGATTAAGCAGCGGAATCAAAACAATTTCATTACAGAAGGTAACCAGCGGTGAAGAAAAAAGAATCATAACAAAAGATGCTGAACTTAACCGTGTACTTGGTGGTGGTATTGTATTGGGAAGTATTGTATTAATAGCAGGCGAGCCTGGTATTGGTAAATCAACTCTCTTTTTACAAGCATCCTTACAACTTCAAAATACAGTTATCTTATACATAAGTGGAGAAGAAAGCGAACAGCAAATTAAAATGCGGGCAGACCGACTTAAAATTAAAAGCGACACATTTTTTCTTCTTACCGAGACTAATACCCAAACTATTTTCAAGGAAATAAAAAAACTAAAACCACAATTAGTAATTGTTGATTCGGTACAAACGCTTCAATCACCTTATGTAGAATCTGCTCCGGGAAGTGTATCACAAATAAGAGAAAGCGCTGCAGAGTTTCAACGATTTGCAAAAGAAACAAATACACCTGTTTTTTTGATTGGGCATATTACTAAAGATGGAAGCATTGCCGGCCCAAAGATTTTGGAACACATGGTAGATACAGTTTTACAATTTGAAGGTGATCGCCATTATGCTTATCGCATTCTACGAACCTTAAAAAATCGATTTGGCTCTACCTCCGAACTCGGAATTTATGAAATGACAGGAGAAGGAATGCGACAAGTTACCAATCCTTCAGAAATATTAATTACCCAAAAAGAAGAGCAACTAAGTGGCGTAGCCATTGCTGCTACCATGGAAGGCGTAAGACCATTATTAATAGAAGTGCAGGCATTAGTAACACAAAGTGTATATGGAACTCCGCAAAGAACCAATACCGGTTTTGATTTAAGAAGATTGCAGTTATTATTAGCAGTATTGGAAAAACGCGGAGGTTTTCAATTTGGTGTTAAAGATGTTTTCATCAATATTGCCGGTGGCTTAAAAGTTGAAGATCCTTCTATTGACCTCTCTGTATTAAGTGCATTACTTTCTTCGTATGAAGATGTAGCCATCCCAATGCACACCTGCTTTGCGGGAGAAGTAGGATTGAGCGGAGAAATAAGAGCTGTTAACCGGATTGAGCAGCGAATAGCTGAAGCTGAAAAATTGGGTTTTGAAAAAATTATTGTTAGCAAATACAATCTTAAAGGAATAGGAAAAAACAAACAAAATATAGAAGTAGTGCCGTTGGGAAAAGTAGAAGAATTGTACAGGTTTTTATTTTGACATGAAGTTTTGCGGTTTTATTAATTTTAAAGTTAATTTCATTTGAAACAATCTTTCCTTATATCAACTTCTCTTTTTCATCTGTTTTATCCGCACAATTGTATCGGTTGTGGAAGCGATGTATTAGAAAATGAGAATTTTTTATGCCTTGAATGTATCAACAATTTACCGCACACTCATTTTGCCATGCATGCCAATAATCCTGTAGAAAAAATATTTTGGGGAAGAGTAGCGATTACTGCTGCCATGAGCGAATTTTATTTTTCAAAAGCATCCATCATTCAAAATCTTATTCACGAATTTAAATATAAAGGCAATAAAAAAATTGGCCATTACCTGGGGAGCTTAATAGGAGAAAGCTTATTGAACAGTAACCGTTTTCATATTGATGCAATTATTCCTCTTCCCCTTTTTGAAAAAAAAGAAAAAAAAAGAGGTTATAACCAGGCAGAAATTCTTTGTAATGGAATTTCAGATGTAATGAATATTCCAATAATTAAAAAGAATGTTATAAGAATAATTCCTACAGAAACCCAAACAAAAAAACATCGTGCCGAAAGATGGCAAAATGTTGAAAAATCTTTTACTGTTTTGCAACCAGAGTATTTAGAAGGCAAGCATATTTTATTGGTTGATGATGTGATAACTACGGGTGCTACACTTGAGGCATGCGCTTCAGAAATTTTAAAAGTAAATAATGTGCATATAAGTGTGGCGACCTTAGCAAAGGCAACAAAATAAAAGCCACCACTCCAAAAAATTGAACAAAAAAGGGGAATCGCTTTTTATGCAATTCCCCTTTATTAAATTTTTATAAAAAGCTCTTTACCTGGCAATACCCATTTTTGCTTCAATAGATAATGTAGCATGAGGTACAGCTCTTAATCTTGCTTTATCAATCAACTTGCCGGTAACTCTGCAAATACCATAAGTTTTATTTTCAATACGCATCATTGCTTTTTCAAGATGGTCAATAAAAGTAATCTGTCGGCTGGCCATCTGGCTCAATTGTTCTCTTTCCATACTGAGGCTGCCATCTTCCATTGTCATATAGCGATTATCGGTATCATCACCACCCATTTGATCTTTGCGTGTAATAAGTCCTTGTAAATAACCGAGTTCTTTTTTTGCAGTTTCCAATTTTCTTGAAATCAATTCCCTGAATTCAACCAATTCGCTATCGCTATAGCGCATAGTTGGCCCATTATATTCATCAGGCGATTGATCCAGAACTGATTTTGTAAACTCTGGTTCATACTTTCTTTGCTTTTCAGTATTGGTTTTTGGCATCACAAATGGCTTCTCCACTTTCTTTTTTTCCTTAATTTTTTCTTTCACAGTAGAAAGTGCTTTTTTTAATTCTTCTTTATGATCAATGGAAGCTTTCTCTACATGCTTTTCCGCAACAGATTTTTTCGTTTCCAAAGTCTTCTTTGTCGCCTCAACCTTAGGTAAGGCTTTCTTCACCGGAGCAACCGGTTTTTTTACTGATGCTTTTTTTGGGGTAGCCAATTTCGTAGGTACTGCTTTTTTTACACCGGCCTTAGCAGTTTTTTTAACCGGCGAAGTTTTT
>DATCMY010000229.1:0-2846 GCA_036565505.1 Hanamia sp. | reverse complement strand
TAATTAATGCTCGCGGCTCTTTTTAGGATGATCGCAAATAGGAGACTGAGAAACAAGGGTAATCTTAAGGAATGGCAGAAATTACTGCCGGTGATAACTATTGCCCTAACTGAAGGCCGGCAAAAGAAAAAAATATTTTTTAATGTATAAAAAGAGAAAAAATAACCATTTTTACATATAACGCTTTACATAGGAGGCTATATAAACCCAGACAAACCTGGGCCCTTGACAGATTCGGGGATAGCTTAAATACCAGCATTAAAAAATTAAATTTTATTGTATGGATGTATATTCCAGTGCCATTGACCACTCCGTTTCGGAATAGCAAAAAGTTTATTCCGTAACACTTTGATCGTATTAATATGTTGATTATTAATTCGATTTCCCTAATTGCCTACACAACCCGGTGCTCCAAAGCGCACGGAATGGCTTGGTCAAGCCTCCCGGAATATCCACCCAGATGTTCGATTCTTTCCCAATCCAAATATCAGTTAGATGGTGGGCAAATGTGCACAGCAGATCTCCTGCTTTATCTGAATCGGTCATGCCTGTTCAATATTAATGTCTAAAATGCCTTCTTATCATAGCCAGGCGGCCTTCCTTTGAATTCTACATTTTTAGTACCTGACATTTGTTCCTTATCCAGAGTATCGACCGGTAAACTAACCACTTGGGTCGAAAACAATCCTTGTCCCTTATGCCGATAAATCATTCGCCGAAATGGCTTGGCATAAGGACTGAAAGCAATTGAATCACCGAACTCGCCGGTATTGCAAATGATCACGTTGCAATAAACCAATCTGGCAATCGCCTCGGCAAGAAAATAATAAGATTCGGTGTCTTTATTATGTGATATAATAACCAAATGATGAATCCTGCCCTTGTAGACAACAAACCTCTCAATATCAAAAAAATCAGAGCATATCGCTACCCCAATGATACCATACTCGCCGGCATTCATGATATAAATATCCGGCTGAGACACCAGATTCGCCTTACCAATTAAATCCTCTTCTTCTTTGGAATAAAACGTTTTCCCAAAATAAAAAAACGATGTACTCTTAGATGGCCTTAACGAAGGCCAGTTTCTTGGTATTACCACGGTAGCGCGGTTACAAACCTTCGTTCCAATATAGACAAAATCAAGCCTGGCTATAACGACAGCCCCGGAAGCACCTGCTAAACGCCTTAGGTCTGGCTCATAACCATGGGGTACCGACAATTCAGGGATCACGATCAATTGCGGTTTTTCATACCCATGCATTAGATCGATAAAACCTTTTTTTAACTCCGCCCAAACCTTCTCTTCACTAGCCTTGGTCATTTGAAAGGGAGATGAAGGCCAGGCGATTTCGCCTTCCACAACTGTTTGAATAAATCCAATATTTATAAATTCTTGCAACATTATTCTACCTCCGGATTTTCCATTAAAGTTTGATAGTCTTCCCTCCTTAGCTGCATGATGCTAATGGGCGTTAGTTGGCGCGGCTGGTGGCTGGAAACCGAAAGCTGCTGGTTTTTTAATTTTTTCAGAGCAAACTCGACTTGTTTTATAAAGTCGTCAATAATCGTGAATGTCGGCGGATCGTAACTGGTGTCATCAGCGAACTCAAAGTCAGCCTTATCGAAACCGAGGTTAAATTGCGTTTCGAGATTCCGGTTGGAAAAGCATGCACCTATAATATCACGCGTATAGGTAGATATGGCAAGTTCTTTTAATTTAAACTTCGCTAAGTTAAGACCCGCTTGTTGCAGGCCAACAGGATTCCACCTACTGGGGAGATCCGTATTTTTAGAAAGAAGTGCGACCAATAAACTACCTGTGGCATGGAGAATTGCTTGATTTTCATTGTCTTGATCCAGTCCAAATTGTGGAACAAATCGATTATCCATGATTAAATCATCAAATGCCCGAAAAACGATGATATTCGCTCCCTCGCTTAGCATACGTGTTAAACTCTCCCACGTCTTGATCCCGTTATCTTCAATCCACTCTTTCGGCAATTTAAAATTGTGTGGATGTATGTATCTGAAATACTCCGGAGCTTTTTGTCCAGGAGTAGTACCTAACTCCTCCGCTTTGGCTTTAATTTCTTCTGCGATTTGTCTGATTATCTCCAAGGCCGTCCATTCCCCTAAGCGAGGATCGAAAATCAAAGGTTCATTTTCCCGCAATACTACGCCCCTTTGTTTATCATGCATCCATGAAATCCAATCGTCAACAGTGATTGATTTGGTTAAAGGCCTACACTTTTTGGCTATTTTGTTTAGCAGCGGGTAATGTGTTACCTTGTCTATATGTATACGCTTGTAAATATCATACAAGAAACCCTCATTTGAGTTTAATTGTGTATTTTCAAGCTGGTTCAACCTCGTCAGAATCACAAGAGAAATTTGCTGAGGATATAAAAGTACCACGTTCAAATCAATAGGAAGCTTGTAATCTAATGTAGCATTCATGAACTCCCACAAAAATGGCGGCTCACCTGATTTGGGTTCAGATAACTTTTTATAAAACCACCACGCCCATACCCCGGAGCCATATGGAGTTTTCTCCATAAATTTAACGGGGTCTCCTTTGAAGTCAACCAGTCTGTACTTTTCGATTAGTTTCTCATCTATTATGTCTTTCTCGTCTAAAAAGGAATGATTAAGAATATATAAGACCGCTCCGGCTGTAAACCGAAACATCTGCTCGGAAATATCTTCGTATTTTTTTGTGTGACCGGATATTTCGATTTCGAAATAGTTAAATATTTCGCTATCGTATAGATTCTTGGCAAAACTGATTGCGCGTTGTTTTTTCTTTTGCGAACTGTTGCTGTGGTTAAGTATTCGGATAACAT
>DATCMY010000228.1:0-12036 GCA_036565505.1 Hanamia sp. | reverse complement strand
GTCTTTATACTAAGGACAGGTCACGACCTTTCCCTACCATTAACATCCTATTAAATAAATGCTTCAGAAATTCGTTTTACTTTTAAACAAATCTGATTCATGCAAAAAGTCTTTTCTATTTTCCTATTATTAACCTGTTTTTTACAAACAAAATCTCAATGGTACGATCCTCAAAAAGTGGATCATAAAGCAAATACCATTTATTCCCTTGCAATAAATAAAGCGCAAAATGAAGAATATACAACTGCCATAAGAATGATCAATGAAGCATTGAAAATTGAGCCAAGGTTTGTTGATGCGTATCTTTCACTGGCAGGCATAGATGCAAACATGAAAAATTATGCTGAATCAGTATCCAATTTTGAAAAAGCATTTACACTCGATTCAGTTTATTCTAATTATTATCTTCTTCCTTACTCTATTTCTCTTGCCGGATGCGGACGATTCGATAATGCCCTTCATGCAGTAAATTCTTTTCTTTCTAATCCAACACTCAATGCCAGGAGTATTAAAGCGGGTGAGTTTAGAAAAAAAACTTACGAATTTGCCATTGATTATGCAAAAACTCATCCGGAAAAAAATTATGTTTTTGCACCCCACAATCTTGGTGACAGTGTAAACACAAAAGATCTTGAATATTTTCCATCAATTACTATTGATGGAAAAAAATTAATTTTTACAAGAAGGATTAAAGGCAATGAAGATATTTATGAAAGTAATTTGGTAGATGGAAACTGGAGTGAAGCAAATCAATTGCCCGGCAAAATCAATTCCTCAACATTTAATGAGGGCGCACAAAATATTTCGCAGGATGGAAAATGGATGATTTTTACAGGTTGTAATTTCCCCGAAGGTTTAGGAAGTTGTGATCTTTATATTTCTTATCTCAACAAAGATGGATGGAGCGAACCACAAAATTTAGGGCCAAATGTAAATTCGGAATTTTGGGAATCTACCCCTTCATTATCTCCTGACAAAAGAGATCTTTATTTCAGCAGTAATGTTCCCGGTGGCTTTGGGGGAAAAGACATCTGGGTATGCCATCGTGGAGATAATGGCAAGTGGGAAGAACCCTTAAATCTCGGCGCAGAAATAAACACAGCCGGTGATGAAAGCACTCCATTCATTCATGCGGATAACCAAACTTTGTTTTTTAATTCGACAGGCCACCCTGGATACAGTGAGAAACCCGATCTCTTTGTTACCAGGAAATTACCCAACGGAAAATGGAGCAAGCCCGAAAATTTAGGTTACCCTATCAATACGATTGATGATGAAGGTTCTCTTGTTGTAGCTGCTGATGGAAAAACTGCTTATTTCTCCAGTGACCGAAGCGATACCAAAGGAGGATTAGATATTTATTCTTTTGAATTACGCCCGGATATTCGTCCACTGAAAACTTTATGGGTTAAGGGCAAGGTCTATGATAAAAAAACAAAAGCCGGATTACCTTCCACAGTTGAATTAACTGATGTGACAACAAGAGAACTCATTAGCAAATTGCAAACAGATGAAGATGGAAACTATTTGGTCACACTCCCTGTTGGAAAAGATTATGCATTTAATGTTCATAGAAAAGGATATTTATTTTATTCTGAAAACTATAACATGAGCAATATTTCTTCGGATTCAACTTACACCGCAGATATTCCTTTACAACCTATTGAAGCCAATGCCCATATTATTTTAAAAAATGTTTTTTTCGATACAAAAAAGACAGACTTAAAAACGGAATCAATAACAGAGCTTGATAATGTGGTGCGGCTGATGAATGAAAATCCAAACATGAAAATACTTATTAGCGGGTTTACAGATAATGTGGGCAAACCGGCAGATAATTTAATTCTTTCAAAAGGACGTGCTGTAGCAGTAGTCAATTATTTAATTCACAAAGGAATTAATAATACCAGGCTATCTTTTAAAGGTTTGGGAAAACATAATCCAATCTCTGATAACAGCACTGATCAAGGCCGTGCGTTGAACCGGAGAACAGAACTGAGTGTGGTGAGTAATTAAACTTACTTCATAAAGGTTTATCTAACTTCAATATTTTTGTTTCTTGATTTAATTCTTGCCAGGAAGGATTCTTCATTTAAAATTTATTTCAAAAACCATAAAAGAAATTTTTATGCTATTTTACAATGGTAAATCTTATCATGCAGAACGATCTTCTTTACCAAATAGCTTTAACACTCATTCCTAATATTGGTGATGTAAATGCCAAATCCCTGGTGAATCATTTTGGAAGTGCTGAAGCCATATTCAATGCTCCGAAAAAAGAACTGGATGTTTTGGAAGGGATAGGCAAAGTACGGGCAGCTTCAATAAAAGAGTTTAAAGATTTCAGCAGGGCTGAGGAAGAAATTCAATTCATCAAAAAATATAAAATAAAAACCCTTTTTTTAACTGACAAAGATTATCCAAAGAGATTATTGAATTGTTACGATAGCCCTTCCTTACTGTATTACAAAGGAAACGCGGATTTAAATTCTTCAAAATTAATTGCAATTGTAGGCACCAGGAACCATAATGAATATGGCAAAAATATTTGTGAAAAACTAATTGAAGAATTAATAAATGAAGAGGTAATTATTGTGAGTGGGCTTGCATTCGGCATTGATAGTATTGCACACAAAACTTCTGTAAAAAATAATATTCAAACTATTGGAGTATTAGCTCATGGGCTCGACAGGGTTTATCCTTCACAAAATGCAACTTTGGCCAAACAAATGATTTCCTGCGGCGGGTTACTTACAGAATATAAAAGTAATACCATACCAGATAAACAAAATTTTCCCGGAAGAAACCGGATAGTTGCCGGAATAAGCGATGCAATTATTGTGATAGAGTCAGGTTTGAAAGGCGGTTCCTTAATTACCGCGGAACTGGGAAATGGATACAACAAAGATGTATTTGCCTTTCCGGGAAGAATAAATGACAGCAAAAGCGAAGGATGTAATTATCTTATAAAAAATAATAAAGCAGCTCTTATTACCTGTGCCAACGATGTACTTGAAAATATGGGCTGGAAACAAACTAAAAAAACATCTACTAAAAAGCAAAGAGAATTATTTATTGAACTAAATGCTGACGAAAAGATAGTAATTGACATTTTACAAACACAGGAACAGGTTCATATTGATGAATTATATTTTAAAAGTAAACTAAGCAGCAGCGCTGTGGCACAAGCATTACTAATGCTGGAAATGCAGGGAATCGTTTCTTCCTTACCAGGAAAAATTTATAAAATAACCCTGTAATTGATTTTAGATTTGGAAATCCTATCAATTCAACAATAAAACAATTTAACGATTTAACTTTTTAACAAATTAACAGGTACTCATTATCTTTGCACATGGCTACAATAAATAATCCCTCTTCAGGTTCCAAAAAATTTTTCGGCGAAGGCTTAACTTTTGATGATGTATTGCTGATGCCAGCTTACAGCGAAGTATTGCCACGTGATGTAAACACTACCACTCACCTTACGAAAACGATTACTTTAAATATTCCAATGCTAAGCGCAGCAATGGATACTGTTACAGAAGCTTCCCTGGCCATTGCTTTGGCAAGAGAAGGAGGGCTTGGGGTTTTGCATAAAAATATGAGTATAGAACAACAAGCTGCCCAGGTAAGAAAAGTAAAAAGAAGTGAAAGCGGACTTATATTAGATCCGATAACGTTAAAAGTGGGAGCCACTATAGGCGATGCTTTAAAGTTAATGAAAGAAAACAGGATCGGAGGAATTCCAATTATTGATAAAGATGGAAAATTGGTAGGTATTTTAACCAATCGCGATCTTAGGTTTGAGGATAATATGAGGCGGGAAGTAAGTGAATTAATGACCCGTGAAAATTTAATAACTGCACCTGAAGGTACCGATTTGAAAAAAGCACAATCCATTTTAAGAAACTATAAAATTGAAAAATTACCGGTAGTAAATAAGAAAGGAATTTTAAAAGGGTTAATCACCTACCGTGATATTTTGCAGGTTCATAATCATCCTAATTCAACAAAGGATGAATTTGGAAGATTGCTTGTAGGTGCAGGTGTTGGCATCACAAAAGATATTGGCGACCGGGTGGATGCTTTACAACAGGTAGGTGTTGATATTATAGCGCTTGATAGTGCTCATGGGCATACTAAAGGAGTTATTGATGCCTTAAAAAAGATCAAAAAAGAATTTAAGAATATACAAGTCATAGCTGGAAATATAGCAACCGCCGGCGGAGCAAAAGCATTGGCTGACGCCGGTGCAGATGCCGTAAAAGTTGGGATTGGCCCCGGCTCAATATGCACAACACGAATAGTAGCCGGAGCAGGTGTACCTCAAATAACCGCGCTGATAGAAGTTGCCGCCGCCTTAAAAAATAAAAATATAGGCATCATTGCTGATGGTGGCATCCGCTATACCGGCGATATGGTAAAAGCCATTGTCGCCGGAGCAAGTTGTGTGATGATGGGCGGTGTTTTTGCCGGAACAGAAGAAAGCCCGGGAGAGACAATAATTTATGAAGGAAGAAAATTTAAACAATATCGAGGTATGGGATCTTTAGGCGCTATGGCGCAAGGCAGCAGCGATCGTTATTTCCAGGATGGTGAAGAGCAATCGAAAAAATTTGTTCCTGAAGGAATAGAGGGACGAATAGCCTATAAAGGATTTTTAAATGAAGTAGTGCACCAGTTTACAGGCGGTTTACGTGCCGGAATGGGTTATTGCGGAGCAAAAGACATTCATGCATTGCAACAGGCAACTTTTATAAAAATTACTAATGCAGGTATGCGCGAAAGCCATGCACATGATGTTGAAATTACTAAAGAGGCACCGAATTATAGCAGGTAAGAACTCCATAATAGTGGAAGATTTTTCAATTACTGATACTTCATTTTTATTTCTTAATTCATAATTTACTAATCACTTGCCCCTTAATTTCAAATCCAAAATCACCGTATTAATTATTGCGTTACTAATTTACTTTCCCGCAAAAACTTTTGCACAAAGTGATTCCTGCCATCTAAGAATAAGCATTTTAACCGCTACCCCGGGCGAAGAGTTATATTCCACGTTTGGCCATAGCGCTTTGCGTGTAACCGATAGTACTAATAACAGTGATATTGTTTACAACTATGGCACCTTCAATTTTGATGAACCCAATTTCTATATCAAATTTGTAAGAGGTAAACTTCCCTTTTATTTATCAACAGATTATTTTGACAATTTTATTGTAGAATACCAACAGGAAAACCGGGGAATCACTGAACAGGTTTTAAATTTAACGTGCAGCGAAAAATATAGAATTAATGAGCTCCTGCAGGAAAACATGTTGGGCCCCAACAGGGTTTATAAATACGATTTTACATTTGACAATTGTACTACCCGGCTTCGCGATCTTATTGAAAAAACAACGGACTCTACTGTACATTTTGGAGAAGCCTTAAAAATGAAAGAAACTTTTCGCGATCTTATTTATGAGTATTTAAATTACGGTGATAAGCAATGGAGTAAATTAGGAATAGATATTTTGCTTGGCAGCAAAACTGATGCGATAATGAAACCCCGCGAAGTAATGTTCTTGCCTGATTATCTTATGAAAACTTTTGATAGTTCTACCATAGAGGCAAGGCCGCTTGTTGCAGAAAAACATTCTTTATTCAAAATAAATTACTCACCTATCGAAAAAGATAATTTAACGCATCCACTTTTTATTTTCACCTGTCTATTTGTGTTGGTTGCTTTATTAAGTTATTCGAAAAATTTATTTATCCAAAAATTTATTTCCGCCTTCGATGGGTTCTTGTTTTTTATCATAGGGTTATTAGGAATCTTATTGGTTTTTATGTGGTTTGGCACCGATCATATTATGTGCAGAAACAATTACAATTTACTTTGGGCATGGCCCACAAATATTGTTGCAGCATTTTATATTCATTCTAAGAAAAGTTGGGCAAAAAAATATTTTATTCTTTACGCAGTATTTAATTTGATCCTTCTTGGATTCTGGTTTTTTCTTCCTCAACACATGAATCCGGCACTGATACCGATTATCCTGATTTTAATTTTAAGAAGTCTTATTTATATTTCTCATAAGAAAATTATTTAAATCATGGAGTATATTATTTTCCGGGAGAAAAAAATATTTTACCGGGTAGAAGGTGAAGGAAACCCAGTTGTATTACTACATGGTTTTGGTGAAGATGGAAATATCTGGAATCAACAGATTGCAAAATTTAAAAAGAAATATTTATTAATAATCCCTGATTTGCCGGGCAGCGGACAATCAGAAAGGCTTAATGGAAAATGTACCATTGATGATTATGCTGAAATCGTAAAGGCTATAGCCGAAAAAGAAATTATTAAAAATGAAATAAAATTATTCTCACTTATAGGCCATAGCATGGGCGGTTACATTACTCTTGCCTTTGCAGAAAAATATTCTGAACTTTTAAATTCTTTCGGGCTATTTCATTCCTCTGCTTATGCAGATGATAAACAAAAAATTGAAACCCGTAAAAAAGGAATTGATTTCATTAAAAAAAATGGCGCTGAAGCTTTTTTAAAAACTTCTATTCCTAATTTATTTTCTGAAAAAACAAGACAGGAAAAACCAGAGTTGATAGAAAGATTATTGAACCTTGCTAATAAAATTTCTGCTGAAACGCTTATTCAATATTATGAAGCAATGATCCTGCGTCCTGACAGGACTTCGGTTTTAAGATCTTTTCCAAAACCGGTGCTTTTTATTATTGGAAAAAATGATACTGCTGTCCCAATGGAAGCTTCATTACAACAATGTCATATGCCTGTTATTTCATCTGTTCATATTTTACAAAATTCAGGGCATGTAGGTATGTGGGAAGAAGAGGAACTATCTTCCTTTTATTTAAGCCATTTTTTAGCTGCCTATGCAAGAATAAAAGAAAACTGAAAATAATCTTGAACTTCACAACTATTATTACGAAATTTAAGGTCGATAATAAAAGAGATTTAGTTTATTATTTTCACTATGAAAAAAACACTACTTATAAGTTTGGTTTTGTTGATGGGACTTCCGTGCCAGGCGAAACATATTATAGGTGGTGAGATGGTATATGAATATAAAGGACCGGGAAGTACCCCTAACACAAGTAAATATGTAATTACCCTGAAATTATTCAGGGATCAGCACGCACCGCCTGACGCCGCGCCAATGCCGTTAAATGTTTACATTGGAATATTTAGTAACGACAACTTAAGCCAGTATCCCGGAGCAGGCCGTTTTTTTGATGTGCCCAGAATGGATGAACTGCCGGTAACTGTAAATCCATTTCCTGTATGCATTCATAATCCTCCATTGCTTGATTATGATGTAGGGCTTTATGTATTTACAGTAGATTTACCTGATAATAATAAAGGTTATACAGCAACTTATCAAACCTGTTGTAGAATTACTCCACTTACCAATGTAACCTCTTTGACTGGTAATGGTACCGGTTCTACCTATACATGTTCTATACCGCCTATCCACGATAATTCTCCACAGTTTTCTACCAGCATTGATGCTATATGTGGAGGTAAGCCTTTCAATTTACAATTTAATGCAAAGGATATTGATGGCGACTCTTTAGTTTATGTTTTTGCAAATGCTTATAATGGGGGGAACTTTCAAAATTCGGCAAATAAAAACCCTTCGCCTCCTCCTTATAGATCGGTCCTCTATTCTGCTGGTTTTACTCCCGAATCTCCTTTGGGAAATGAAGCTACCATTGACCCACATACAGGAATTATAAGTGGTATAGCGCCTGATGTTGGCAGATATGTAGTAGGCGTAGGAGTTTTTTCATATCGCAATGGAGTTCTTATAAATCAGCACACGAAAGATTTTATCGTAAACGTTACAGATTGTGATTTTGCGGGAGCAAAATTAAATCCTAAACCTGTAAGTTGCGATGGTTTTTCAGTATCATTTACCAATGATGATTTTTCTCCTTTAAATAAAACATTTTATTGGGAATTTGGAGATTCTGCAAGTGGTAATATGGATACTTCAACAATGCAATCTCCCACCCACATTTATACCGATACAGGTATATATGTTTATAAATTAGTAGTGAATCGTGGCGACCAATGCTCTGATTCTGCTACACAAATTGTAAAAGTATATCCAGGATTTTTTCCTGATTTTGCTATCAATGGAAAATGCGAAAACGCTCCGATACAATTTACCGATAAATCAAAAACAAATTACGGCATTGTAAATACCTGGCGATGGCAGTTTGGCGATCCTTTGTCTCCAAGCGATACTTCCCTTCTTCAAAACCCGGTATATACCTATGCCAATACAGGAAGTTTCCCGGTTGAATTATCAATTACAAGCAGCAAGGGCTGTAATAAAACAATAACAGATACTATTACCATTATTGACAAACCAGAATTTTCTATTACCAATGATACACTCATTTGCAATATTGACACATTACAGTTAGCCGCTAATGGAATCGGCACTGTTTTATGGACACCCAATTATAATATCAATAATCAAAGCAGTTTTACGCCTTTAGTTAGCCCGAAAGTACCTACTACTTACTTTGCCACTTTAATTGAACGCCCAGGCTGTACTGCTACAGATTCTGTGCGTGTAAATGTTGTAAGCAGTGTTGCATTAAATGCAGGAAATGATACTACTATTTGCTTAACTGATACAGCAAGATTAAATCCTATAAGCAATGGATTACATTATGTGTGGACGCCGGCCAGTACGTTAAATAGCAGCACCGATAAAAATCCTTTAGCTATACCTGTTACAGATACAAAATATCATGTAGTAGCCAGCATTGGCAAATGCAATGCAGCCGATGATGTAACGATAAGGATAGTTCCCTATCCTAAAGCCAATGCCGGAAAAGATACTTCCATTTGTTTTCCAAATAGTTACCAGCTTGTTGCCAGTGGTGGCAGTATTTATTTATGGTCGCCAACAGCTTTCCTGAATAATGCCAATATACCGAATCCTGTTACTACTCCATCGCAATCGATACGCTATGTTGTAAAAGTAAATGATGTGTTGGGATGCCCTAAACCAAGTTATGATACGGTTATAATAAAAGTAGAAAAAGTAATAGCTGATGCTGGACCAAGGGATACTATTATAGTAGTAAACCAACCATTGCAATTAAATGGAAGCGGCGATGCAGAATCATTTGTTTGGTCGCCTCCAACAGGATTAAGCGATCCTTTTATTCCAAATCCTGTTGCCATTTTATCTAATAATCAACAATACATTTTAAAATTGACTAGTGGCTCCGGATGTAAAAGTTCAGATACAATTGATGTAATTGTATATAAAGTAAAACCCGGCATATTTGTGCCCAATTCTTTTACGCCAAATGGAGATGGCATTAATGATGTTTTCGGACCTATTTTAATAGGAATGAAAAAACTGAATTATTTCAAAGTATATAACCGTGGCGGGGAATTAATTTTTTCGACCAACATTCAAAATAATGGATGGGATGGTACTTTTAAAGGATCCCCACAGGATGCTTCCGTATATGTCTGGATTGTGGAAGGAATAGATTACCAGGGAAAAATAATTTTTAAGAAAGGAAGTGTTACGTTAATAAGATAATATGATAATTGGCCAATGTGCCGATGAAAAAAAGATCATCCTACTTTTCTACTTTTCCTTCCAAAGGTTGAGATTTCACCTCCTCCTTCCCTGGAATAATCCAATATTATAACCGGCACGTATTACAGGAATTGACCGTCCAAGGCCATCAACATATGGAGAGTTTTTATCGCCAGCTATATCCCACATTACAGAAATAAAATAATAAGTATTATTTCCCCTTTCTCTTCCACCTGCATAACCGCCCCCTACTAAAAAGCTGCTGGCATTTATATTATTTTTGGCAGGTGCATATCCACTATTATTTGCAGGTATATACTTCAGGTGCATCATATTGTATTCATATTGCGCCGTACCAAATAAAAAATTTACAGGAAATAATCTTACAAATGCCCCAGGCCCATAAACTGTCTGACGCATTTTATCACCATAGACCTGGTAGTCTCTTTGGGAGGTATAATTAAGATTGAATGTAATTCCAGCATCTGCCCAATTGGTTAAACTATAACCAAACTGAGGTGTAATCCCAAGACTGGTATAATAACTTGAAAACCCCATATTAGCACTTCCCCCGGTAAACAATTTTTCTTTTTTAAATCCTTTCTTTTCTCCCTTATTTTCATCATTTGATTGTGCTTTGACTTGAAAGCAAACAGGTATTAATAAAATTAAAATGGCTTTTTTCATTTTTACTTATTTATCAGGTTTGGAAGAAAATTTATAAAGCGAAATTAAAGGTAAGCATCCCTAAAAATTAGTTAATATCAATCAAATATCTTTCCCGCGTTTAAAATATAATTAGGATCAAAAACCTTTTTTATACCCCGCATCAAATCAAGTTGTTTTTCGCTGAATACAATATCCATAAAACTTTTTTGTACAAGCCCTATTCCATGTTCGCCACTTACAGTTCCGCCTAATTCTTTTACCAATAAAAATAATGCCCGCAAAGATTTGATGATCTCTGGATCATCCTGGCTATTGGCGGTTCCTTCCTTTTTAATCCGGATATGTAAATTACCATCGCCAGCGTGGCCATAGCAAACGGCCTGGAATCCATATTGAACTCCTAATGCTTTTACACCTTTTATCAAAGCAGGAAGTGCTGCACGCGGCACCACAGTATCTTCTTCAATAGTATAACCATCAATCTTTACCGCTTCGGCTACACGCCGGCGAAGTTTCCAGAGTTCCGCTTTTTGTGCACTATCATCTGCAAAATAAATTTCACCACATTCATATTTTAAAAGTAATTCAGAGATCGCTTCCATCTCCTTCATTAAAGTATCCAAATGATTTCCATCCACTTCAATTATTAAATGAGCTGCAATATCATCCGTAACAGGAACGGCAGTACTACCCGCAAACCGGCTCACAATTTTTAGTGCATCAATTTCCATCAATTCCAACGCGCTTGGCGTGTAACCGGCACGAAAAATTGCGCTTACTGCTTCACTTGCTTTTTCCAGGCTTTTAAATGGAACCAGCATTAATAAGTCGTATTGAGGTAACGGAATTAATCTCAATACAATTTTTGTAACTATTCCTAAAGTGCCTTCGCTGCCTACAATGAGTTGGGTTAAATTATACCCCGTAGAATTTTTTAAAACATTCGCTCCCGTCCAGATAATTTCCCCTGTTGGCAAAACAACTTCGAGGTTAATTACATAATCTCTAACCACGCCATATTTTACCGCCTTTGGGCCACCGCTGTTTTCAGATATATTGCCGCCAATAAAACAAGAGCCACGGCTGCTGGGATCGGGTGGATAAAATAATCCCTTTTCCTTAACAGCATCCTGAAGTACTTCGGTAATTACTCCGGGCTCTGTGATTACCTGCAAATTTTTTTCATCAATTTCTAAAATAGAATTCATCCTTTCAGTAGAAATAAGCACGCCGCCCAAATGCGGCAACGCTCCACCGCTTAGCCCGGTTCCTGCTCCTCTTGGGGTTACGGGAATTTTATCCCGATTGCATATTTTTAAAATTTCGCTTATCTCCTGTGCACTTCGTGGTTTTAAAACCACCTCAGGTAAAAAATGGAGGCTTTCAGTTTCATCATGGGCATACCGGTCCATATCCTCAACATTGGTTAATACATTTCTATCACCACATATTCTTTTAAATTCAATAATATGAACCGTGTTTAAATTAATTTTATCACCGCTTATTTCCATTTATGTTTTTTTATAAAATTCGTAATAAATAGTGATTAATTAGATTTTAGATTTATTTCATTTTCACGATTTTCTATCTGCCAGATTATTTTCTTAAATTTTTATTTAAAACCCAAATTTCGCAGGCATTTTCGATATTAGCGAAATTCCATTAAAAAATTAAAATATCAGTTAACTCCCGCATTTCCATTAATAATCAGGGGATTTATTAAAATCTTGCGTTACCAACCCCTACCCATCCCTCGCCTTTG
>DATCMY010000227.1:0-2074 GCA_036565505.1 Hanamia sp. | reverse complement strand
CGTAAGCGTAATTTTAGATTTAATGATTCACGATATCGACATCATTCTTTCTCTTGTAAAAAGTGATGTAAAAAATGTGTTTGCCAATGGCGTAAATGTATTAAGCGACACTCCTGATATTGCCAATGTGCGTATTGAATTTGATAATGGATGTGTGGCTAATCTTACTTCATCAAGAATAAGTATGAAGAAGATGCGAAAGATGCGGCTGTTTCAAAAAGACTCTTATATCAGCATAGATTTTCTGGATAAAAAAACTGAAATCATTAAATATAAATCTCCGGACGATAAAGATGTTTTTACTTTTGACATAGAAACCAATCATGGCAAAAAAACAATAGCTATTGCCGCGCCTGTCATCAAAGAAAATAATGCCATAAAAATGGAATTGCAAAGTTTTGCTGATGCCATAAATAATAACAAACCCACTACCGTTACAGAAATTGATGGATACCGTGCTATGGAAGTGGCACATCAAATTCTTGATAAAATAAACCGCAACCAGATTATTTAATTAAATTTTTTCAACACATTGAAAAAGCGGTTACACATTGGTATTTACGCATTGGGCGATTTTATAACGGCTATCATCGCATGGATTATTTTCTTTTATTTACACAGGAATTTAGGAAATGAAAATTTTTCATTTAATCAAAAATTTCTATCGGGATTAATTTTATATCCTTTTGGCTGGATCATTTTATATCATTTATCCGGAACTTATAAAGACATTTATTACAAGTCGAGGTTAATTGAATTTTTATCCACTTTGTTCATTAGTTTTCTCGGGTGTGTTATTGTATTTTCCATTTTTATTTTATACAAAAAACACGAATATCTTTCATCATTTTATGGAGAATTTTTTATTCTTTTCGGATTACAGTTCTGCTTAACTTATTTATCCAGGTTTATTTTTTTATCTAAAGCACACAGGCAATTACAGCGTGAAGAAGTCTGGTTTAATACGCTCATTATTGGCAGCCATCAAAAAGCATCAGAATTGTATAAATCAATTATCAGTAATAATGAAAAAACCGGTTATAGAATTTGTGGATTTATTCCTATTGAAAAAAATAGTGCAAATGAATTAAATGGGCTAATTCCTGATCTTGGCAATATTGATGACGCTAAAACTATCATTGATCAGCATCAGATTGGTGAAGTAATTATCGCCTTACAGAATAATGAAAGAACAAACCTTGAAAAAATTTTACAACTCCTTGCAGAGAAAGAAGTAAATGTAAAAATGATGCCGGATAAAGTGGACATTTTAAGCGGATCTGTTCGTACCACCAATATTATGGGTACACCTCTTATTGAAATACATACAGGATTGATGAATCCATGGCAACAGAATATTAAACGTCTTGTAGATGTAATATTATCACTTTCGGGATTGATCCTACTTTCGCCATTAATCGTATACACCGTCATCAGAACCAAATTTTCTTCAAAAGGAAATATCTTTTTTTCGCAGGAAAGAGTGGGTTATAAAGGCAAACTATTTTTTATTCACAAATTCAGGTCGATGATACCTGATGCTGAAAAAAACGGTCCGATGCTGAGCAGCGACAATGATGAAAGAATTACCCGATGGGGAAAAACAATGCGTAGATGGCGGCTCGATGAACTACCGCAATTATGGAATATTTTAAAAGGTGAAATGAGCCTGGTGGGCCCGCGGCCCGAAAGGAAATATTACATTGACCTGATTGCTGAAAATCATCCTGAATATAAATTGCTTCTAAAAGTAAAACCCGGATTAACGAGTTGGGGAATGGTAAAATTTGGCTATGCACAAAATGTAGAAGAAATGATAGAACGCATGAAGTACGATATTATTTACATTGAAAATATTTCACTTGCCCTGGATTTTAAAATAATGATCCACACCATCATGATCATTTTATCGGGAACAGGAAAATGATGCATTTCTACCTTGCCATAAAAGCGAAGCATTTTTTCTTTTGACAAAAGGACATCAATTGCCTTATTTTTTATTTTAATCTATATTCATCTTTATATAACCTCAATATCGCAGGCTACCTGATAAAATAAGCCTCAGTTCTGCACG
>DATCMY010000226.1:0-15140 GCA_036565505.1 Hanamia sp. | reverse complement strand
TCACAACTTATTCCATTGCGCCTTAATTCCTGCATCAGTTTAAATGCATACCTGCTTTCTTTTTCTCCAAGATTAAAAAATAAAACCTTTGTAGATTGATTAATGCTTTCTGGGAAAAGTGCCAATTCCTCCATAACATCATATATCCTGTCAAGCCCAAAACTAATGCCCACGCCGGGTACATTTGGAACTCCAAATAAACCGGTTAAATCATCATAACGTCCGCCACCACCAATGCTTCCCATCGATATGTTTTTTGCTTTCACTTCGTAAATAATCCCTGTATAATAATTTAATCCCCTTGCCAGTGTAAAATCAATAGAGATTGTTTGTGTATCGGTTTGGGTATTTGAATTATTTAAATAACCTAAGATGAATTTCAATTCCTCAATTCCTTTTTTTCCGGTTTCCGAAGTGCTTATTATAGTGGAGAGTTTTTCAAGTTTTTCTAAATTGGAACCCTCAATATTTATATAATTTTCAATTAATGAAATATGGGTTTCTGATAAGCCAATAATTTTTAGTTCTTCTTTTACTTTTTCAATTCCGATTTTATCGAGCTTATCAATTGTAGCGGTTATTTTGTTCATGATGTTGAGACTTCCGCATACTTCGGCCAGGGCATATAATATTTTCCGGCTATTGATCTTTACATCCGCTTCAATATTCAGACGCTTAAAAACTTCTACATAAATTTCTGCAAGTTCTACATCGCTTATCAATGAAGAAGTGCCTGCAATATCTGCATCGCATTGAAAAAATTCGCGGTACCTTCCTTTCTGCGGACGGTCGGCGCGCCATACCGGCTGAACCTGGTATCGTTTATAGGGTACCGTTAGTTTACCAAAATTCATAGCTACATATCTTGCAAAAGGAATGGTAAGATCGTATCTTAAAGCTCTTTCAGTAATATTTTTTTCATTTTTCCCTTCGAGGATTTTTTCAAAATCTTCTTTTGCTTTTTCTTTTTTCGCAGGATTATCAAGCCCGTTATTTAAAATCTTAAAAATAAGTTTATCGCCTTCATCGCCATATTTTCCCATTAATGTTTCCAGGTTTTCCATTGCCGGTGTTTCTAATGGTTCAAACCCATACAGTTCAAAAACTTCTTTTATCGTATCAATAATAAAAGTTCGCCTGCGTAAAGTATCTGCTGCGAAATCGCGCGTGCCCTGTGGTAGAGATGGTTTCATTTTTTTTTGCCTGCGGCGAAATGGTTTATATGAGCTGCAAAAATATTGCTTAATTGTTTAATTGAAACTCTTCGTGTTATCACATTATTTATCCGCCTTAGATAGTGTGAATTATGGAAAAAAAATAACTTGTGCATCTTACCATCAAACGGCGCCGGTTTTGAGTAAAATATTTTTTAACCTGGAAAGTTTATCCTTTCTGCAAAACAATAATTATGAACTCAAATTCCATTCTGCAAAGTAACCTTCTCGACATCATTTTTGAAAACCGAAACAAAGATTATGGGGCCTACAACTTAAGAAAGTTTTATGATAACCGCATGCGTATGGCATTAATGTTAATGATTAGCATGGTTGTTCTTTTTTCTCTATTTCTAAGCTTTTGGGGAAGCACAAAAAGTTTAATTAAAAAGCCATTTGAGTTTGTGACAAATGATTATCATCCCGTAAATTTGAAAAATAAATTAGAGGCATTTTCATTGCCTGCAAAACAAAAAGAGAATAAAAATCAAAAGAAACAAGCGGAACCAACAACCCCACAAATCATAAATGATAAAAATATTAACAATATAATTGCATCTAAAAATCCTCCGGTTGCATCTAATTTAATAATATCGGGAAATGAAGAATTGCTTTCGGGAAATGTTCAAGGTCTGGAAATGAATCCGATTGCAGGAGCAATCAAAATGCCAGTAGTGGAAACGAAACATAGGGAAACTGAAATTTTAAAATCGGCTGAAATAATGCCACAGTTTCCCGGAGGATTAAAAGCATTATTGGCTTATTTGAAAAAAAATATTCAGGCGCCTGATGAAATAGTGGATGGAAATGAAATATCAGTGAAAGTCAAATTTGTCGTGAATTATAACGGGCAATTAGAAAGTTTTAAAGTAATAGAATCAGGTGGCGAAGTTTTTGATAATGAGGTTTTAAGGGTTTTAAAAAAGATGCCACTTTGGATTCCTGGCAAGAGCAATGGAGAAAATGTTTCAGTTTTTTATGTAGTTCCGGTTAGGTTTACAAGTAGTTTCTAAAATTAAATTTTGAATTGAACTACGATGTATATGGCAATTTCTCTATTTTATTTTATCTTGCCAACCGTTTTATCTTGCTTTCTGTTTGAATTAAATTTGAATTAAAAATTAGAGTATGAGCCTGGAAGAATTTGAAAATACACCTGATCCAAAAACGAAGCGGTATATTTTAATGCGAAGTATTACAGATTTAGGAATGGGGTTTATTTACTTAGGTGTTGGGGTTTTTATTTTATTTGCCAGGCAATTTCATTTTTATTCAGACTTTACATTGAGCATTCCGGCGAAAATATTTGCGGTTCTTGCGATTGTGTACGGCTCCTGGAGAATATATAGAGGTATTAAAAAAAATTATTTTAAAGAATCATGAATATTCAATTAAAAAACAGTGGTAGTATTGTATTACTTACGATGATACTGTGGATTTTTTTCACAGGATGCCAGGAGGATAAAAGGACTGATATTGATACTCCAAATTCAGGAACTATTCATATAAGTGTTGATGAATCCTTTAAACCGGTGATCGATTCGCAGATACAGGTTTTTGAAGCATTAAATCCAAAAGCAAAAATTATAGCCGAATACAAGCCGGAAGCAGAATGTTTTAAAGACTTGCAGAAAGATAGTACCCGCATGATAATTGTTACCCGCGGACTTACTAATCAGGAAGAAAAATATTATCAGCAAAAATTTTCTTTTTTGCCCTCCTGGTCAAAGGTGGCCAATGATGCTATTGCAGTGATTGTAAATAATAACGCACCTGATTCATTTTTTTTGATGAGTGCGATTCGTGGAATTTTAGATGGTACTACGGGTGATAAGCAACTTGCAGTTTTTGATGGCCTTAGCGGAACGAGCACTGTTCGCTACGCTATTGATTCTATTTTAAAAGGGCAGCCACTGGATCCTAAAAAAGTTTTTGCAGAGAAGAATTCGCAAGATGTGATTAATTATGTTGCCAAAAATAATAACGTGATTGGTTTTGTAGGAGTTGGCTGGATAGGAAATCCGGAAGATTCTACTCAACTAAGTTTTTTAACGAAAGTAAAAATAGCTTCTCTGCAATGCAATTGCCCCGAGAAGACTTTTGTAAAACCATACCAGGCAAACATTATGACAAAGCGTTATCCTATGGTTCGTGGTTTATTTTATATTCTTAAAGAAAATTATGATGGACTTGGCGGCGGCTTTGCCAATTTTCTTACTTATGAAAGAGGTCAATTAATATTTAGACGGGCGTATTTAGGACCTGCTAGAATTAATTTCAGTATTCGTTCAGCTACACTAAACACAAAATAAAAAAGCAATTATTAATATTAAAGTAAAAATGAAAAAAATGAAAAAAATCGGACTCTTAGCTTCATTAATTTTAATGGGAAATATTTTATTTGCACAAAGTATTGACGAAGGGAAGAAATTTTTGTACTATGAAAAATTCGAAAGTGCTCAAAATGTTTTTCAACAAATGCTTACCAAAGATCCTAATAATGTAGATGCTGCTTATTGGCTTGGACAAGTTTATCTGCAAAATACGGATAACACTGATACGGCTGCCGCAAAAGCATTGTATCAAAAGACATTACAGGCCAATCCTAATGCAGCATTAATAATGGTAGGTATTGGCGAAATAGAATTGATGGAAGGAAAGACAAACGATGCCCGTAATCGCTTTGAAACTGCTATTAATTTGACTAAGAAAAAAGAAATGGCTGATATACTTCTTGCAGTAGGAAGAGCCAATGTTGATGCAAAAGCCGGCGACGCGGTTTATGCAATTGATAAATTAAAGCAGGCTGCTGAAAGAGATAAGAAAAGTGCAGAAATTCAAAATGAATTGGGAGATGCTTATAGAAAAATAATTGATGGCGCTAATGCAACGATAGCCTATCAGACAGCTTTGAACCTTGATCCTAAAAATGCAAGAGCGAGTTTTATGATCGGTAGAATTTATGAAACACAAGGCTATGGCCAGGAGCCAATTTATATGAGGTATTACAATGATGCTATTGCAGAAGATCCCAAATTTGCCCCGGTGTATTATTGGCTTTATACTTACTATTATCAACGTGATGTAAATAAAGCAAGAGAATATTTAAATAAATATGTAGCCGTAGCTGACCAGGATTCCAAAAATTGTTATGCAGAAGCATCACTTTATTACGTATCAAAATTGTATGATGAAGCCATTTCAAAAGCAGATGCATGTATTGCCACAGCCGGTGCCAAACCCTTTCCTAATTTATTTGGCTTAAAGGCTTATGCTTATGATAAAAAAGGCGATTCTTTAAATGCAAAAAAATCTTTTGAAGAGTTTTTTGCAAAAGTAAATCCTGATAAAATAGGCCCTAACGACTTTGCTACTTATGGAAAAGTCTTATTGAAATTTCCAGGGCAGGATTCATTGGCAGCGGTCTATGTTGATAAAGCAATAGCACTTGATACTGTTCCTGCCAAGAAAATAGGATATGTACAGGATATTGCTAAAAGCCTTTATGATGCGGGTAAATTTTTAGAAGCTGGAAAATGGTATGGTAAAGTATTGGATCTTGACTCTAATTATGGTAAAGTGGAATTGTTTTATGCCGGATATTCTGATTATCGCGGAGGAAATTATAAAAGTGCCGATTCTGTGTTTAAACTTTATCAACAAAAATTTCCTGAAGATCTTTATGGCTGGTATTTGGGAGCCCGTTCCAAAGAAGGCATTGATTCAACCGGCGCTTTAGGATTTGCAAAACCTGATTATGAAAAAATAATTCAAATTGCTGATACCATTGCAGATAAAGCATCTATAAAAGATAAACTTATTCCTGCCTACAGGTATATGGTAGCTTATTATTATAACATAAAGCATGAAAAAGATTCTGCTATTGTCTATAATAATAAAATCTTAGAAGTAGATCCTACAGATGCTACTGCCCTTAAAACTAAAGATGCATTGGAATCTCAAAAAACAACAGGAGCGCCTCCGGCAAAAAAGTAGTAATGAATAAATAATTAAAAACCATAAATGATTTTATAAAAAAACTCCCGGAAAAGCGGGAGTTTTTTTATGCATTAGGAATATTTGTTCATGCTTACATTTTGGAATTTCTCAATTTCGGTTCTAAATCATATTTCAATCTATGGATTATTGAGGTTGCTACCTTACTTTTGCAAATATAATTTTCAGCTTTGATACAAATATTTTTACAAATTCAAAATGTAAACAGCACATCCAATTATTTGCCGATAGGCATTCAACTTATATTCGCTATTGGGCTTTTGGGTCTTATCATTTTCGCAACAAACGCTTTAGGGCCTAAAAGAAAAACTGCTGACAAACTCGTAAATTTTGAAAGTGGAATTGAATCGCAGGGAAATGCAAGAAGGCCGATGGCGGTTAAGTATTTTCTGGTGGCTATATTATTTGTTTTGTTTGATGTAGAAGTGATTTTCTTTTATCCTTATGCAGTTAATTTCAGGCAATTAGGTTGGGATGGTTTTTTGGCTATCTTAATGTTTGTAGGATTTTTTATTACCGGCTTTATTTATATCATTAAAAAAGGCGGATTGGATTGGGAAGATTAATAAAATTAAATTGGATGTTTGATTGAAATTAAAATACAATAAAACTTCAAGCATTTAAAACTTGTCAGCCGGGGGCTGGTTTAAAATTTAAAATTAAACTATGGCACGTCCTGTTCAATATAATATTACTCAAAAACCTCTTGAAACACCGATAGGTATGGCTCCAGCTCCTGATGGATTTGCCGGAGAAGGATTTTTTGCCTCAAAACTGAGCGATGTAGTAGGCCTTGCACGAAAAAATTCAATATGGCCTTTGCCATTTGCCACCAGTTGTTGTGGAATAGAATTTATGGCACTGATGGCTTCGCATTATGACCTTGCCAGGTTTGGTTCAGAAAGAGTAAGTTTTTCTCCACGTCAATGCGATCTCCTTATGGTAATGGGAACCATTGCAAAAAAAATGGCTCCCGTTGTTAAACAGGTTTATCTGCAGATGGCTGAACCCCGCTGGGTTTTAGCCATGGGGGCATGCGCAAGTAGCGGTGGTATTTTTGATTCCTATTCCGTACTCCAGGGAATAGATCAGATTATACCGGTGGATGTATATGTGCCCGGTTGTCCACCGCGGCCCGAAGCGGTTTTGGATGGATTTTTAAAAGTGCAGGATTTGGTGGGTAATGAAAGTTTACGAAGAAGAAATTCTGACAGGTATAAAGAATTGATGGAAAGTTATGGAATACAATAAATGATTTAAATTTTTAAATTTAGCAATTTTCAAATTAACCAATGGCTTTAACTAACGAGATAATAAGGCAAAAATTAACAGAGAAATTTAGTGAACAAATTACAGAATGGGAAGAACCTTATGGCTTGCTTACTTTTTCTTCTGATAAGAATTTGAACCTTAAAGTGCTTCAGTTTTTATATGATGATCCTGCATTACAATTTCGATTTCTGACTGATTTATGTGCCGTTCACTATCCCGAAAAGGAGGGACAGGAAATTGCATTAGTTTATCTTTTACATAACCTTGTGGATAATATCCGGATTCGTTATAAAGCATTTGCTGATGTCAAAAATCCGGATGTTTTCAGCGCTACTGCATTGTACCAGGCTGCTAACTGGATGGAAAGAGAAACATATGATTTTTATGGGGTCAACTTTATTGGGCATCCGAACCTGAAACGGATTTTAAATGTAGATGATATGGAGTATTTTCCAATGAGAAAAGAATTTCCTTTGGAAGATCAAAAAAGAATTGATAAGGACGACGAGATGTTTGGTCGGTAGGGGAGCAAACGTCGCGTTGTTTATTCTCAAGGTTGCCAGGTAACGCGGCTAATGAATTTATAATTTGAGATAAATTGAAATAGGTATTAATTTTTATAAAAAATGTGTGACGAAAAACAGGTACCAAAAAAAGCGAAACGAGTAACACAATGAGCGAGCATATAACTTTACCGGAAGGGAATATAGAAAAACAAACTACTACAATTAATATAGGGCCTACTCATCCGGCCACTCATGGGGTGTTCCAAAATATTGTGGAACTTGATGGAGAAACAGTGGTTAGCGCCGAACAAACTGTAGGCTACATCCATCGGGCATTTGAAAAAATTGCTGAGCACAAGCCTTTATATCAAATAACTACACTTACAGACCGGTTAAATTATTGTTCATCCCCCATTAATAATATGGGTTGGCATATTACCTGCGAAAGATTGCTTGGTGTAAAAACTCCAAAAAGGGTAGATTATCTCAGGATTATCATAATGGAACTCGCCCGTATTTCCGATCACCTTATCTGCAATTCTATTGTTGGTGTTGATTCAGGAGCTTATTCTGGCTTTTTGTATGTAATGCAATATCGGGAACTCATTTATGAAATTTATGAAGAAATATGCGGTTCACGGTTAACTACCAATATTGGCCGCATAGGTGGTTTTGAAAGAAATTTTACCAATGCAGCTTTTGAAAAGCTTGAAAAATTCATTAAAGAATGGCCAGTTGTTTTAAAGGAATTCGATAATCTTTTTGTTCGTAACCGCATATTTATGGATCGCACCATTGGTGTAGGGCCTATATCTGCAGACCGTGCATTAAATTATGGATTTACCGGGCCTAACCTGCGCGCTGCCGGTGTAGATTATGATGTAAGAGTGCACGCACCATACAGCAGTTACGATGATTTTGAATTTACAATTCCTGTTGGCAGCACAGGCGATTGTTACGATAGGTTTTTAGTACGTGATGGAGAAATGTGGCAAAGCCTGGAATTAATAAAACAAGCCTATCAAAAAGTTCAGGAATTTAAAGGTGCGGATGCAGAAGTTTTTCATGCCGATGTGCCGGAATATTACCTGCCTGATAAAAAAGATGTTTATACCAAAATGGAAGCGCTTATTTATCACTTTAAAATTATAATGGGTGAAACAAAAATGCCGAAAGGAGAAATTTATTCAAGTGTTGAAGGATCTAATGGAGAACTTGGTTTTTATTTAATAAGTGATGGAAGCCGCACTCCATACAGGTTGCATTTTAGAAGGCCCTGCTTTATTTATTACCAGGCTTTTTCTGAATTAACTAAAGGTGGTTTGTTGAGCGATGCTATCATTACCATGAGTAGTTTAAATTTAATAGCAGGAGAATTGGATGCGTGATTATTGAAAATTGAAAGTTTTTTTTCATTAAAAAGTAATAGATTTTTTAATGAGGATATAAGTAAAATAAAACAAGAAATGACTTTTTCAAAAGAAAATTTAGATAAGGTAAATGAACTGATCGAACGGTATCCGGAAGGCAAGCAAAAAAGTGCTTTGTTACCAATTCTGCATCTTGCACAGCAGGAATTTGGAGGATGGCTCAATGTAGATGCTATGGATTATGTAGCTTCATTATTACAAATCCAGCCGGTAGAAGTTTATGAAGTAGCCTCTTTTTATTCAATGTACAATCTAAAACCCGTTGGTAAATATACTTTTGAAGTTTGCCACACAGGCCCCTGCATGTTGAACGGAAGTGATGAAATAATTAATTATATCAAAGAAAAATTGAACATAGGTGTCGGTGAAACTACTGAAGATGGATTGTTTACTTTAAAAACTGCGGAATGCCTGGGAGCCTGTGGTTATGCACCTATGATGCAATTGGGAAAAATTTATAAAGAACATTTAACCAAAGAAAAAGTGGACCGTATTATTGAGGAATGTACAGCAAAAGCGGCAGCCAATAATTGATAAAATAATTAAATTCCCTTTGGGAAATCAGGGTATGACAAAAAAATTATTATTAGATAAAGTCCATATTGAAGGAATCAGGAACTTTGATGTGTATCGTCGTGAAGGTGGTTATCAAAGTGTGGAGAAAGCCTTGAAAATGCAACCGGCCGATATAGTGGAAGAAGTAAAGAAAAGTGGATTAAGAGGCCGTGGTGGCGCAGGTTTTCCTACAGGTATGAAATGGAGTTTCCTGGCAAAACCTGAAGGGGTTTCCCGCTACCTGGTATGCAATGCTGATGAAAGCGAGCCAGGTACTTTTAAAGACCGTTACCTCATGGAATTTATTCCTCATTTATTAATAGAAGGAATGATTGTTTCCTCATATGCACTCGGAAGTACCACTTCCTACATCTACATCCGGGGCGAATATGATTGGGTAAATGATATTCTTGAAAAAGCGATTGACGAAGCAAAGCAAAATGGTTTCCTTGGGAAAAATATTTTGGGTAGTGGGTTTGATTGTGAAATATACACACACCGTGGTGCAGGCGCTTATATTTGCGGTGAAGAAACCGCCTTGCTTGAAAGCCTTGAAGGAAAAAGAGGATTGCCAAGAATTAAACCTCCATTCCCGGCTGTAAAAGGTGTTTGGGGATGTCCCACTGTTGTTAATAATGTTGAAACTATTGCTGCTATTGTTCCCATAATGAATGATGGCGGTGAAGCGTATTCAAAAATTGGTGTTGGAAAATCTACCGGCACCAAATTAATTTCTGCCTGTGGAAACATAAATAAGCCTGGAGTTTATGAAATCGATATGACCATCTCGGTTGAAGAATTTATTTACAGTGATGAATATTGTGGCGGCATTCCCAATGGTAAAAAATTAAAAGCATGCATACCGGGTGGTTCTTCAGTTCCTATTTTACCTGCAAAACTTCTATTAAAAACTGCAAAAGGTGAAACAAGAATGATGAATTACGAAAGCCTTTCTGATGGCGGATTCGCTACAGGAAGTATGATGGGGTCGGGAGGTTTTATAATGTTGGATGAAGATCAATGTGTGGTTCGTCACACCTTAACTCTTGCCAGGTTTTATCATCATGAAAGTTGCGGACAATGCTCCCCTTGCCGCGAAGGAACAGGATGGATGGAAAGAGTATTACAAAAAATTGAAAATGGTAAAGGGGAAATGAAAGACATTGATCTTCTGTGGGATATACAAAGAAGGATAGAAGGAAATACTATTTGCCCGTTGGGCGATGCAGCAGCATGGCCTGTTGCAGCAGCCATAAGGCATTTCAGAGATGAATTTGAATGGCACATAAATAACCATGAAGAATGTTTGGTAAGAAATTATGGATTGGCGCATTATGCTGATCCATTGGAAGTTTCTATATCATAAAAAATGTAAAAATTTGAAAATATTAATTTGAAATGGCAGAAGAACAACAATTATATAAAGTAACCATAGATGGAGTTACCATTGAAGTGCCACCTGGTACTACTGTTTTAAATGCTGCACGTAAAATTGGAAAAGAAGTAGCTCCGCCTGCAATGTGTTATTATAGTAAACTGGCGGGTAGTGGTGGTAAATGCAGGACATGTTTAGTGGAAGTAGCTGCCGGCTCTACCAAAGACCCACGACCAATGCCAAAATTGGTAGCATCCTGCAGAACAGATGTTATGGATGGAATGGTTGTAAAAAATGTAACCAGCGAAAAAGTGATTGATGCAAGAAATGGTATAGTGGAATTTCTGCTGATCAATCATCCCCTGGATTGCCCTATTTGCGACCAGGCAGGAGAATGCCATTTGCAGGATCTTGGTTATAGTCATGGCTTGGTTAATACGCGTTATGAATTTAAAAGAAGGACATTTGTAAGAGAAGATATTGGCCCTTACATCCAGTTGCACATGACGCGGTGCATTCTTTGTTACCGGTGTGTGTATGTTGCCGATCAAATTACTGATCGTCGCATGCATGGTATATTGGACCGGGGCGACCATTCAGATATTTCTACTTATATATCAAAAGCAATAGATAACGACTTCAGTGGAAACATGATTGATGTATGCCCTGTTGGTGCATTAACCGATCGTACTTTTCGATTTAAAAACAGGGTATGGTTTTTAAAACCTTTGGATGCCCATCGTGATTGTGATAAGTGTTGTGGAAAAGTAACTTTATGGAACCGCGGTGATGAAGTGTATAGGGTAACTGCCCGGAAAGATCCCTGGGGCGAAGTTCAGGAAATTGAGGGTAAGACTGCATGGATATGCAATACATGTCGCTTTGAAAAGAAGAATACATCTGATTGGGTAATAGAAGGCCCTACTAAAATTGACAGGCATTCAGTGATATCTGCCAATCATTATGTAAAAAAAGTACAACCCCCTGATCCTTTAAATAAGGTGCTGTTTGGCCGTGAACCATTGTTATTAATGGATATTCATGAAGTGAGTAAAGTAAATACTCCGGATATTGATTTAAGCAAAATACCCGGCCCGGCTACTTCCACTACTTTTATTGAGCGGGACGAAGAAAAAGAAATTGAACAGGTGGATATAGAAAGAATATTAATTAACGATCATAAAGAATTACCGTAAAATTATAGTTTCAGCGCCATGTATTTAAACCATATATTTCTACTCCTTGACTGGGCTTTAATTACCGAAAAGCTTATTTTAATTATTGTTGTTGTGATGGGCTCATTACTGGTAGCCATGTATTCAACATATGCGGAAAGAAAAGTCGCTGCTTTTATGCAGGATAGGGTAGGGCCCAACCGTGCCGGGCCATTTGGTATATTACAACCGGTAGCTGATGGAGTAAAATTATTTTTTAAAGAGGAAATAGTCCCCAATTTTTCTTCAAAGTTCCTGTTTATTCTTGGACCTTGCCTGGCGATGCTTACTGCTATGATGATAGGCGCTGTAATTCCCTGGGGGGATAAAATCCATTTATTCGGGAGGGATATTTCTTTGCAGATTGCCGATGTGAACATTGGAATTTTATATGTATTCGGGATAGTAAGTTTGGGAGTTTATGGAATAATGATTGGAGGATGGGCAAGCAATAATAAATTTTCTTTATTAGGCGCTATGAGGGCGGCTTCTCAAATTGTTAGTTACGAACTTGCTATGGGTATTGCGCTCATTGGCTTATTAATGGTAACAGGCACACTTAGCCTTAATGAGATGGTAGTTCAACAAAAGGATCAATGGTGGAATATTTTTAAACAGCCTTTAGGTTTTTTAATTTTTCTTATTTGTGCTTTTGCTGAAACCAATCGTACACCATTCGATTTGCCGGAGGCGGAAAATGAATTGATAGGCGGGTATCATGCGGAATATTCTTCCATGAAACTTGGTTTCTATTTATTTTCGGAGTACATAAATATGTTTTTGAGTGGTGCAGTTATGGCAACACTATATTTTGGAGGTTATGATATTCCATTTGTAAATGATGCCAATTTGGTTCATAGCATTGGTGTAAATTGGTTAGCAGTATTGGAAGGCGCTGTATTTATTATAAAAATTTGTGGTTTTATTTTCCTTTTCATGTGGGTAAGATGGACCGTGCCACGTTTCAGGTACGATCAATTAATGAACCTGGGTTGGAAAATACTGTTACCATTGGCGCTTTTTAATATGTTGGTAACAGGAGCATTAATTTTATTAAAACAAAATCACTGGCATTTCTAAACATAACAATATTTTTGCGGGGAATGAAATGAAGTTTGAAGGCCAGATTAATACTTTGAAAATGCAAGCATTAACGAATAGAATAAAACCGGTTTCCAGAAAACCAATGTCAATATGGGAGCGAATGTATTTACCAGCTATTTTTAAAGGTATGGTTATTACGTTTGGTCATATGTTTAAAAAAGCGCCTACTATAAGATATCCCGAAAAGACAAGGCCTTTCAGTCCTGTATTTCGTGGATTACAAATTTTAAACAGAGATGAAGAAGGCCGTGAAAACTGCACTGCATGCGGGTTATGTGCAGTAGCCTGTCCGGCAGAAGCTATTACTATGGAAGCGGCAGAACGTAAACCGGGAGAAGAACATTTATACCGGGAAGAAAAATATGCTGCAAAGTATGAGATCAATATGCTGCGTTGTATATTTTGTGGTTTATGCGAAGAAGCTTGCCCTAAAGATGCGGTTTATTTAAGTGAAACTTTTGCACCGGCAAATTTCCAACGCAAAGGGTTTATTTATGGGAAAGAAAATTTATTAATTCCGCATCCGAAAGAAGATCCGGAAGGTTTTGCTAAAGCACGTGGTAGCAGGGCTGCTCATCCACAGGGACATGGGAATGAGCATTAAGAATGAATGGTAAAGTAAAAATAAAGAATAATCAAGTTCAAAAACTTGAATTTGAATAACCATGGTAACAATCCGTGGACGAAAAATAGAAATAAAAAAAGAGAAATGGGTATTACGCAAATTCTATTCTGGTTTTTAACTATCCTGGCATTAATAGCGGCTATTGGCGTTGTTTCCAGTAAAAGTCCAATCTTCAGTGTATTGTGGCTCATTGTGGTATTTTTCGCCATCTCGGGCCATTATATTTTAATGAATGCGCAATTTCTGGCCATAGTAAATATTATAGTTTATGCAGGTGCTATTATGGTACTATTCCTTTTTGTGATCATGCTTATGAATTTAAATGCAGAAGCTGAACCTGTAAAGAATGTTTACATGAAAATGGCAGGTGTCATTTCCGGGTTGTCACTTATGATTGTTTTAGTGGCGGCGCTTTCACATTCTGCTACAACAAATACTATTATCAGGCCCGGTACGTCTGTCGGGTTAATAAAGAATCTTGGAAATGCATTATTCACTCAATATGTGGTACCATTCGAAATAGCCAGTGTTTTATTTTTAAGTGCAATGATTGGTGCTATTGTTTTAGGTAAAAAAGATCCTGTAAAAAAAGGGAATTTATGAGAAAATTGGCCGAAGCGCTTTTTATTTTTACTTGTTTATTGATTACTCAGAAATCCTCTGCGCAAATAGATTTGAGCCATGTGGATATACAGGATATCATTGGAAAAGTAATGCATGTGGAAAAAGGATTTGCACCTAAGTTTTCTTTAGGCAAAACACCTATTGATAAAATATCAAAAGTGGCAGAAATTCTCGGGCTTAAAAAAAATGATAATGTAAATAAGCTGTTTAATACTTTCAAAACAGGAAGAATCATTTATAAAGTAGCAGCTTTTACCGGTAGCGCTATAGTAGTGTATGGTTTAATAAGAAAGATAGATAATTCTATAGTTAATAAGGATTACAATACCGCATTGTATTCCGGCATAGGCGCTGTGGGGACAGGACTTGTAATAAAGTTCCTTACCAAGGGAGCTTCTTACAAAGCGGTAGATATTTTCAATGGAATTGCTGTAAAGAAAATCAGAGATATTTTTTCAATTGCTCCTGCATCAAACACTGCAGGAATTGGTCTGTATGTAAAATTATAATTATGGAAATTAAGTGGTACCTTTTTTTGTCTCTTGCCTTATTTTGTATTGGCATTATTGGTGCACTCACCAGGCGTAATTCTATTATTGTTTTTATGTGTATAGAATTGATGCTAAATTCAGTGAATTTATTATTGATCGCATTTTCAAAAATGCACATGGCCGGTGTGAATGCTTTCAGTGCATCGATGGCAACCAGTGCTCAAATTTTTGTTTTCTTCATTATGATAGTAGCGGCGGCAGAAGTAACAGTAGGGTTGGCTATTATTGTAATGATGTATAGAAACACACATTCTATAGATATCAATTTTTTAAACAGGCTTAAAAACTAAATCCTTTTCATAAAATGAAATGGAAAAATTTATTCAAAATCTTAAAACGCTGCTGAAGTACGGTTTATGGATGCTATTCAACTTATTTATCTGGTTCCTCTTCTTCCATTAATTGGTTTTTTAATCAATGGACTTGGAAGAAATACACTCTCAAAATCATTGATCGGGATTATCGGTAGCGGAGTTATTTTTCTCTCTTTTTGTATAAGTGTTTTAATATTTTTAGCCGTTTCAAAAGAAGGATTTACTACTCAAAATATTCAGTATTTCGATTTTATTAATGTTGGTAAAATTAATATTCCATTCGAGTTTCAGGTAGATCAACTTACTTCATTATTCCTTTTAATTATTACAGGTGTTGGT
>DATCMY010000225.1:0-12452 GCA_036565505.1 Hanamia sp. | reverse complement strand
TTGGCTAAGTGCACAGGGCCGTGTATCATTGGATTCTTATGACCAAATACAGGAAGAAAGATTAGCGGTTGGAAGTCTTCCACTTGCACTGGCTGGCGGAACCGGTAACGATGCATCGGGTTATTCAAGATTCAATAAAACTTTCCGTGAATATAGTTACTCAGGAATATTAAGTTTTGATAAAAATATTACCAATAATTTGAATTTGAAAGTAATAGCAGGTGCCGATAGAAGGACGGATGACATTAACACTATTCTCGCAGCCACTAATGGAGGATTGGTAATACCTCATTTCTATGCTTTGGCAAATTCATTAAATCCTATTGGCGCCCCTAATGAAAATCTATTTCATTTACAGGTAGATGGTATATTTGCCGGAGCTACTTTAACGTATAAAGACATGCTGATTTTGGATGGTACTATAAGAAGAGACCATTCTTCAACATTGCCGGCAACCCATGCATCTTATAATTATCCATCTATATCGGGGGGATTCATATTTTCTAAATTAATAAAGAATGCTCCATGGTTAACTTATGGAAAAATAAGAGCTAACTATGCGGAATTAGGAAATGGCGCACCTCCACACAGTATTTTTGATACCTATATAAAGCCTACTCCTTATGGTAATGCAACATTATTTTCTGTTGGAGGAACTAAAAATAATGCTAATTTATTGCCGGAGACAACGAATAGCTATGAGTTTGGCCTGGAAATGAACTTCCTGAAAAACAGGCTGGGTTTCGATGTAACCTATTATGATGCAAAATCTGTCAACCAAATTTTACCTGTAGCTGTATCTACTGCAACTGGATATGATTATGAATATGTAAATGCGGGTGTTATTGAAAACAAAGGTTGGGAAGTTACTTTAAATCTTACTCCACTAAAATCTAAAGATTTTCAATGGGATATCAGGGTAAACTGGAGTAAAAATAATAACAAAGTACTTTCATTATTTGGTCCGGATTCCTCTGCAGTTTTACAACTTGGATCCTTCCAGGGCGGGGTTTCAATAAATGCTGTACCAGGCCAACCTTATGGCCAGATAAGAGGAAAAGATTTTATATATACCAACGGACAACCTACAGTAAAGGCTAATGGATATTATGCAATTACAGCATCTTCAAATAATGTGATTGGTAATGCCACTCCTGATTGGCTTGGTGGTATCAACAATAGTTTCCGTTATAAAGATTTTACCTTAAGCTTTTTAATTGATGTACGTAAAGGAGGAGATATATTCTCTTTAGACACATACTATGGTATGGCCACAGGCTTGTATGATGTAACAGCAGGATTAAACGATTTGGGACATGATTTAAGAGACCATGTTGCCAATGGAGGTGGTGTTATTTTACCAGGTGTTACGGCTGATGGCAAACCAAATACTACCCGTGTAAATGGTGATGTAGCTGGTGAAACTCTTTTTGGATTATTTGGATATTACAGAAATCCGGCCAAGAAATTTGTATATGATGGAAGTTTTGTAAAACTGAGAGAATTGACCCTTACTTATTCTCTTCCTTCTTCTATACTTACCAATACAAAAGTTTTCAAAGGAATAGACGTTAGTCTCTTTGGAAGAAATCTTTGGATCATTCATAAAAACATGCCTTATTCAGATCCTGAAGAATTGCTGAGTTCCGGCAATATACAGGGATACCAGAGTGGTGCATACCCTACTACCCGCACTATAGGTGTTAACGTTAAATTTAAATTTTAAAACAATTGAATATGAAAAAATTATTAATAATACCTGTATTACTTTTGGTACTTGCTTCGTGCAATAAAGACCTGAGTAATCTGAATATAGATACAAAGCATGCAAGTTCGGCTCCTTCGTATTCCTTATTTTCAAATGGACAAAGGAATTTAGTTGATCTTTTGGCAACTCCGAACGTTAATATCAATATTTTCCAACTTATTACACAACAATGGACTGAAGTAACCTATGTTGATGAAAGTAATTATGATTTGGGAACACGTAATATATCTAATAACTGGTGGAGAGGAATGTATAAAAACGTTCTGATCAATTTCGAAGCAGCCAGAACCCTTATACCGAAAGATGTTGCAGATGCCGATCAACAGAAAAATGAATTAGCAATGCTGGATGTTATGGAAGTATATACTTGGTCTGTATTGGTAAACACTTATGGAAACATTCCTTATACAGAAGCTTTGGATCCTTCTAATTTGTTTCCTAAATATGATGATGCTAAAACAGTTTATTATGATTTATTGACTCGTTTGGATGCTGATATTGCAGCATTGAATCCATCCGCTTCAGGTTTTAGCAGTGATGCAGATTTAATATATGGTGGTGATGTTACTAAATGGAAAAAATTTGCTAATTCACTCAAATTAAGAATGGGGATGATCATAGCTGATTTTGATGCTGCAAAAGCTAAGTCTATAGTAGAAGCTGCAGCTCCTAATGTTTTTTCTTCAAACGGCGATAATGCAGTGTTTACTTATTTTGCTTCAACTCCAAACGTAAATCCTGTTTGGACTAATTTAGTGCAAAGTGGAAGAAACGATTATGTTCCAGCAAAGACTATCGTTAATATTATGAATGATAATAACGACCCGCGCAGGCCTTCTTATTTCACAACCGTTGGGGGAGTATATGTGGGTGGTACAGTTGGAATAGGAAATTCATTTTCATCCTATTCTCATCCAAGTGCTTTAGTTGAACAACCAGACTTTCCTTATATATTACTAAGCTATTCAGAAGTAGAATTTGCTCTTGCAGAAGCTGTTGAAAGGGGCTTTAGCGTAGGTGGCACTGCTGCAACTCATTATACTAATGGTGTGCAAGCTTCATTAGATTTCTGGGGTGTGTCTGCAGGAGATGCTGCTACTTATTTGGCTCAACCTTCTGTTGCCTATGCTACTGCAGCAGGTACTTATAAGCAAAAAATCGGTATTCAAAAATATCTTGCACTTTATATGGATGGATTTGATGCCTGGACAGAGCAAAGAAGGTTAGATTATCCGGCTCTTGTTGCTCCTCCTACTGCTCAATCAGCCTTCCCAGTTCGTTTTACTTATCCGGTGAATGAACAAAATCTTAATTCCGGAAGCTGGAGTGCTGCCGCTTCTGCAATTGGTGGTGACAAAGTTGAAACTAAATTATTCTGGGATAAATTTTAATATTGATTATTTCATTTTCGCAAAGACTGCCCTTACCGGCGGTCTTTTTTTATATTCTTATATTTTATAAGCAATATATGTAGAATAAATTTTTAATAAGTAATTAAAAAAATATTTTGCTATATGCAGCATATTCGTAAATTCGTCAGTCATAAGTTGTTAACAAAATGTAAAGGGAATAATAAAAAATTATTAAAATTATTTAATTTACATTTTTAAAAACTTTTTGTAACCATTAAAATTAAACTAAAACTTAACACACATGAGAAGATTTCTTTCGCTTTTTACAGTGCTAATGCTCTGTGGAGTATTAGCATTTGCACAAAATCGAGTTGTTACTGGCATTGTGAAAGACAATACAGGAACTCCTCTTCCCTCTGCAAGTATTGTTATTTCCGGAACAAATACTGGTACGGCATCTGATCAAAATGGCCATTTTAGTATTACGGCTAAAAACGGAGCTATTTTAATAGTTACCGCTCTAGACCATAAATCACAGGAAGTTAGGGTTACTGCTAACCGGGCTTCTTATGATATTCAATTGGAAAGTTCAATAAAAACAATGGATGAGCTTATTGTAACTGCGGGTGGTATTAAAACCAAACGGAGAGAAATAGGTACAGCCACTACTGTTATTGGCAATGGAGTACTTACCGCGGGGAAAGCTTTGAATGTAGCAGCCGGACTGCAAGGTAAAGTAGCTGGATTACAAATTAGCGGAACAAGCGGAGGCGTAAATCCGAATTTTCGTTTAGTTTTAAGAGGCCAACGTTCATTAACCGGAAATAACCAGGCCTTGATAGTATTGGATAATGTAATTGTTCCCAGTGCTATTTTAGGAAATCTGAATCCGGATGATATAGAAGATGTAGTTGTGCTAAATGGTGCCGGTGCCGCTGCTTTATATGGTTCACAGGCTTCCAACGGTGCAATCATTGTTACAACGAAAAAGGGCCGAAAAGGAGTTACAAGTATAGGATTATCAAACACCACAACAGTGGAATCTGTTGCATTTTATCCTAAATTTCAAACAAAATTTGGTTCTGGCGGTTCTGGTTATGGTACCGATGCTAATGGAAATCCCATATTTAATTACCTGGAAAACCAATCATACGGGCCTGCATTTGATGGTATAAAACGACCATTAGGGCCTGCACTGGAAGATGGTTCCCAGGACTCGGCTTATTATTCGTATAACAAAGGGCATTTAAATTTTTGGAATAAAGGAATTACTAACCAAACTGATCTTTCCCTTTCTAGTGGAGATGAAAATTCAACCTTTTATATGTCTGGTCAATATGCTGATGTTACAGGTACTACCCCAGGTGATAAATATAATCGCGTTGCAGCCCGGGCAAATGGAACACGTAAAATTGGGTCAAGAATTCTAATCACATATAGTACTGATTATACTCAAAACAGGTATGACATAACAACACAAACCGGCAGTATGTATACTAACATGCTTAATATGCCTTCTAATGTTGATATTACGAAATACAAGAATTGGAGAACTGATAAGTTTGCAAATCCTATTGGCTATTATAATCCATGGTATCAAAATCCATATTTTACAGCCGATAATTATAGATCAATTCAAAGAAATGATTATCTCGTTGGGAATGTGGAAATTAAATTTACACCTTTTACCGGTTTAGATTTAATCGCACGTCAAGGCATTACTACCAGTAATTCTTCCAATAAAAATACAGTTGGAGCTTTTATTTATTCTGATTTTTCCAAACATACCGATGCAAGCTCTAAATCAGATATCTCTGCATCAGTTGCAGATGGTAGTAGCTATTCAACACAATTGTTAAGTACAGTATATGCCCAGTATAATAAAAAAATAAGTGATTTTGATTTTACGCTGATAGGCGGCGCGCAGGCAATACAAAACCAGGCTAAATACGTAAATATAAGTGGAAATGGATTAGTGGTTCCGGGATTATTTAACGTTAGTAATGGCGTAGGTACGCCCGGCGCTACTGAATCTAATTATAAATCACGACAAATGGGTGTTTATGGTGATTTCCGTGTAGGCTATAAAAATTACCTCTTTTTACATGCTACCGGTCGTAATGATTGGGTTTCCATATTAAACCCCAGCAACTGGTCTTTCTTTTATCCTTCTGTAGATCTTTCTTTTGTAGCAAGTGACGCTTTTCAAGCTCTGAAAGATAGTAAAACGATAAGTTATTTAAAATTGAGAGGTGGATGGTCTAAGGTTGGACAGGTAAACCTGGGAACCTCTTCTGATTTCGGTGCCTATTATCTTTTGCCTACTTTTTCCAGCACATCATTTGGATTTCCTTATGGTAGCCTTGCGGGGTTTACAGTAGATAATACATTAGTATCTCCAAGTTTAAAACCTGAAATCACAAAGGGTTATGAAGCAGGGTTTGATTTAAACTTATTTGATGACCGTTTTGTATCCAGTGTTACATGGTATGATACAAAAACCGATGACCAAACTGTTAGTACCAGTGTATCCAGTTCAACTGGCTTTACAAGTTTAAGGACCAATGTCGGGGAAACTGAAAGTAAAGGTCTTGAACTTACTGCACATATTACACCCGTGAGAACTTCATCATGGAATGTAACAATTGGGGGAAACTACACCTACCTCGATAATACCGTTAATTTTATAAGTGCCGCTGTTCCAAATGTTTCTTTGGCAACATATGGAAGTACTGCAGGTTCTTATGCAGTAGCCGGACAAGTCTTCCCGGTTATTATGGGTTATGATTATAAACGTGATCCACAGGGACATGTAATTGTTGATGGTTTAACAGGTCGTCCTACTAAATCTGATACTATTTCAATACTTGGAAATGCTACACCAAAAAATAAAATTGGTATTGATGGAGCTATAAGGTATAAGAATTTTAGTTTTTCTTTCTTATTTGAATATAGGGGAGGGTACCAGGTTTATAATAATATGGGTCCTGAAATGGACTGGTCAGGAACTGGGTATAGGACTGCTGTATACAATCGTCAGCGATTTGTTTACCCAAATTCAGTAATTGCTGATCCTGCAAATCCAGGTAAATACATTACCAATAACAACGTTACTATTAAAAATGGTAATGGAAACAATGGTTTTTGGACTGATGGTATTAACAGGGATATAACCTCAAATTATGTTACCTCTGGTGATTTCTGGAAATTAAGAGAAGTTTCTCTTTCATATGACTTGCCAGGTTCTTTATTAAATAAAACCAAATTTATTAAAGGAATCAGGATAAGCGTTCAGGGTCGCAATTTATTAATGTGGATGTCAAAAGATAACTACTATACTGATCCTGAATATAGCGATGGAGGCAATGATACCAATGGGATAGGTCTTACAGGCCTGAATACACCACCTCCGTCCCGTTTTTATGGAGCAACAATATCAGTTAAATTTTAAAAGTCTGAAAATTTCAATCTTGCAGCAGATTTAAAATAAATAAAACTCTGCTCTAATTAGATCGATAACAATAAAAAATTATTAATTATGAAAAGATCAATGATTATTTTTTTTACGGGAATGATGATGATGCTGGGCATATCCTGTAAAAAATATTTAGATATAAATACCGACCCAAACCATGCCGTATCAGCAACTCCTCAATTAATACTTCCGCAAGCACTTACTGCAACTGCCAGTAATTTAGATGGATTTAATTCATATGGTGGGCAATTAGTGGGGTATAGGGCAAACGCAGGAGGTTATGGAGGTTTTGGTTCTTCTATTTCCTATAATTTCTCCGCATCTGATTTTTCAGCACGTTGGTCTTCTACTTATGACAATCTTGAAGATTACCAGGCTATTTTAAATCAAACAGCAGGTAAACCTGAATTGAGCTATTTTGATGGGGTTGCAAGAATAATGAGAGCCCACGGTTTTCAATTATTGGTAGATGCATACAATGATGTTCCCTACAATGACGCTTTATTAGGTGGTGCGAATCTGACACCTACCTATACAGATGCTAAGGCGATATACAAAGATTTGGCAAGTCAACTTGATACAGCGATAGCTCATATTAATACGGGAATGAATACGCCAGGTGTAACACCATTAGGAAGTTCTGATGTGATGTTTAAAGGAGATGTGACCAAATGGAAACAATTTGCCAATACGCTCAAATTAAGATTATTAATTCATGGCCAGGGTAAAGTTACTTTTGCAAATACCTCTTTTGATCCTGCTGGATTTCTTACAACCGATGCAATGATAAATCCTAAATATACGAGGGATAATAATAAACAAAATCCAAAATGGAACACATGGGGATTTGGTTATACAGGTTCGGATGCCAATAAGGCCTGGATGCCTAATACTTTTGTTCTTACTTTTTATAACGGTAATAAATTAATCGATTCTGGGAGAGGCAAAGCCATGTATTATTTATTTCCGAATACTCCAACCAATAGGTTGGGAGTAGAAAGCAATACAATTGTATCAAGTCCTTCAGGAAGTTTCTGGTATCCAAGCTCTAATAGAACCGGTACCTCAGCAGGGAATGCTACAGGGGCTTTAAAAGGTCCTGAGGCCGGTATGCCTGTTATTACTGCTGCTGAAAGCTATTTTTTACAAGCTGAAGGTGTAGTTACAGGGATATTGACATCTGGGAATGCAGCTACATTATTTAATGATGGAATAGTTGCTTCATTTAATTATTTATATATGTTGCCTGATGGCACTATTTCCGGTGATCCTAATGCTGATGCTGCAACCTATATTGCAGCCAATAATACCAGCTACCTGGTAAATTATGCTTTAGCTGCTACAACGGCCCAACAAATTGAAGCAATTATTACCCAAAAATATATTGCACTTAATATGGTAAACAGTGATGAAGCTTGGAATGAATACAGGAGAACACATTATCCTACCATCATAAGTACTCCGGGTGCTGACGGCACACAAACCTTTGCCTCAAGTGTTTCGGAATCTACCAGGCCGGATAAATTGCCAACCAGGATATTATATCCTTCTTCTGAAGGTTCATATAATGGTGCTAATGAACCTAAAGGCATAAGCGCATTCAGCTCACTGATTTTTTGGGCTTTATAATTAATTTTAAAAATAAATGACATGAAACAATTAAAAATAAAATCACTTTTTTTTCCGGTTATCCTTCTACTCAGCTTATCTTCCTGCTTAAAAAAGGACCCAATGAATATTGATACTTCCAAGGGCCCTAAAAATGTAGTTGAGTTCGCAAATTCTGGCGATAATTTATCAGGAAGTTTATCTACCTACCCTGGATTTCATATGGACCTGCCTGCATTAGATAGTGGTGAATCTTCTACATTCATTGTTAATGTAAGTTATTCAGGTGTAGATGTAGCCCCTCAGGATATCACAGTAAACCTGTCAATAGATCAAGCCACTCTTACAACCTACAATACTCAGAATGGAACAAGTTACGTTATTCCGCCAAGTGCAATTTTTACTTTTCCAAATTCTGCAATTATTAAAAAGGGGACACGCTTAGTGCAGGTACCAGTAACAATTACTAATAATATCAGTTATGACTTTAATGCAAGTTATGCATTACCTCTGCAAATAGCATCTGCTTCTATGGGTGTTATTAGTGGAAATTTTGGCAAGGCTGTTTATTCATTTGGACTAATCAGTCCTTATTCTGGTGTCTTTTCGGGTTACCATGTTCACATCATTAAATTGGGCGCTTTACTAGATGATTTTGATGATCCTGCAATGACACTTTATACTATAAATGCAAATACAGTTTATCAAAAATCAATAGGAGATTATTTTGGAGGTTATTCCCAATACCAATTAAATCCTGATGGAACAATTAGCGTTCAAGCAGGGGGTAGTTCTGCTGATCCAAATGGTTATGGTGCTGTCGTTTTAGCAAGTCATTATGATGCTGCTACCACATCTTTTTACGTGAAGTTTACAATTTTGGGCGGTAAATATGTATTTGAAGAAACCTTTAACAGGTAGGAATAAAAATAATAATTTAATTTAAAAATTAAAAAGAGGTTATCTCCAAAAAAGGTAACCTCTTTTTATTTTCTATAAATTAAAAGAGGTTGCTAAATTGATATGATAGAAATAAATTGAATTGATAATAGTTACAGATTTGAAGTAAAAGAAAAATATATCTTGTTCGCTGCACATTTGCCCATTGAATAAATAAAATAAAACCAAATGATAGGCTTAATTGTTTACCTAAACTAATTTACAATGTATTTATTTTTCGAAAATTTCCAGGTAGATTTATAGCGGACTCTTTTATTTTTAATACTACTATGTTTGTCCTACTTTTGAAATAAAAAAGATATGTCTGATCAAATTCCAGCACCCAACCAACTTAATATCGAGATCTCCGAAGAAATTTCAGAAGGCGTTTATGCAAACCTTGCTATTATCACTCATAGCCATGCAGAGTTTGTGGTTGATTTTGTAAATGTAATGCCGGGTACGCCAAAGAGTAAAGTAAAAAGCAGGATCATTCTAACACCAACACACGCTAAACGCTTCATGAAAGCCATGATAGATAATGTAAAAAAATTTGAATCAGTAAATGGTACCATACAAGATATTGAAGCAGTTGAATTGCCCTTAAATTTTGGCGGTCCCACCGCTCAAGCATAAATTATGAAAAGAATAATTTTTATATTGCTCATTTTAATGCTGCCCCTACTTAATTTTGGACAATCTATAAAAGATAGCCTTTCTTTCCAAAAAACACTTCTATATAATCAATTTATAAATGGATCTGTATTAATGAAATCCGGGGCAATAGAAAACGCACCTTTAAATTATAATACCGAAAATCAGACTATTGTTTTTATAAAAGATGGTCGTTATATGATATTAACCGGGACAGAAATGATAGATACCATTTATATTGGTGATAAAAAATTTGTTTCTGCCCATAATATTATTTGTGAGGTTGTTGCCACCGGACCTATTGCCCTATATCTAAGTTATAATAATCACCCCCGCCCTGTGGAAGCGACAACTGATCATAATGGTACTTCCCGGAAAGAAAGCAACCAGGTTAGCAATACAGTTACCGATGTATATGCAACTAAGCTATTTAGAGGAAATTATAATTTTGAAATATTGAAAAATTATTGGCTAAAAATGGATGATAAATTTCATAAAGCCAATACAATAAAACAGTTTCTAAAATCTTTTTCTTCGGATAAGAGAAGTGCAATTGAAAAATATGTTGAAACAGATCATATAGACTTCAATAAAGAGAGTGATTTGATAAAGTTGGTTGGTTTTTGCAATGAAAAATTTAAACTTTGAAAACATATTTTTTAGAATAGGAAAATTTTCAATAGTATTTATTTCTTTGAGTTTGATAACTTTCCAATATATTTCAAAAAAAGGTGTTGAATCTTCCATTTTTGCTCCTATTTGCTTTTGATTTTGTATTTGCTTTGCATACCTTTGCAGCCTCAAAAAAATACATTTAATATGGTTGACATTAACCCCGATGAAATTTCCGCGATTCTAAGAAGCCAGCTAAGCAATTTCAATGTAGAAGCCAATCTTGAAGAAATAGGAACCGTATTGCAGGTAGGTGATGGTATTGCCCGTGTGTATGGATTAAATAATGTTAGTTCAGGTGAATTGGTTGAATTTGAAAACGGTGTAAAAGCCATTGCCCTTAACCTTGAAGAAGATAATGTTGGTGTGGTTCTTATGGGTGATAGCGGGGATATAAAAGAAGGTGGTACTGTAAAACGTACAGGAAAAATCGCTTCCATAAAAGTTGGAAATGGTTTGGCTGGAAGAGTTATTAATACACTGGGAGAACCAATTGATGGAAAAGGCCCTATCACAGGGGATCTTTATGAAATGCCATTAGAGCGTAAAGCGCCGGGTGTTATTTTTCGTGAGCCGGTAAAGCAACCTTTACAAACGGGAATTAAAGCGATTGATGCCATGATTCCTATTGGCCGTGGACAGCGTGAATTAGTGATTGGTGATCGTCAAACAGGAAAGAGTGCTATTTGTATTGATACTATTATTAATCAAAAGGAATTTTACAAAGCCGGGAACCCGGTTTATTGTATATATGTGGCTATCGGGCAAAAAGCCTCTACGATTGCTAACGTAATGAAAGTGTTGGAAGATAATGGGGCTATGGAATTTACCACTATTGTTGCGGCTTCAGCCTCTGAACCTGCGCCTCTTCAGTTCTATGCGCCATTTGCAGGTGCGGCTATCGGAGAATTTTTTCGCGATACCGGCCGTCATGCTTTAATTATTTATGATGATTTAAGTAAACAGGCTGTAGCTTACCGCGAAGTTTCCCTTTTATTAAGAAGGCCTCCCGGACGTGAAGCTTATCCTGGTGACGTATTCTATTTGCATAGCCGTTTATTGGAAAGAGCTGCAAAAATTATTTCTAAAGATGATATTGCCCAAAAGATGAATGACCTTCCTGAAAATATCAAACATTTGGTAAAGGGAGGAGGTTCATTAACTGCGTTGCCAATTATTGAAACTCAGGCTGGTGATGTATCTGCATATATTCCAACTAATGTAATTTCTATTACAGACGGACAAATATTTTTGGAAGGTAATCTATTCAATGCCGGCATCCGGCCTGCTATTAACGTGGGTATTTCTGTAAGCCGTGTGGGTGGAAATGCGCAGATCAAATCAATGAAAAAAGTAGCAGGTACTTTAAAACTTGACCAGGCATTGTACCGTGAACTGGAAGCATTTTCAAAATTTGGTGGTGACCTTGATGCTGCTACTAAATCTGTTTTGGACAAGGGTGCAAGGAACGTGGAAATTTTAAAACAACCCCAGTTTTCTCCCTATTCAGTAGAAAAACAGGTTGCCATAATTTACCTCGGCACATATGGGCTTATCAGCGATGTTCCTGTAAAAAATGTTCAGGCATTTGAAGAGCAATTTTTATTGGAAATGGAAAATAAATTACCGGAAGTTCTTGCAGAATTTAAGAAAGGGAATTTGCCTGAAGAAGGGATTAAGAAAATGGTAGAATTGGCCAATGAAATAATGCACCATTTCAAAAAATAAAGTATTTTAATTTTTATATTAAGGGAGATTTTTTCTCCCTTTTTTTATGAAAAAAATCTCATAAAGGGTGGTTATAAATAATACTTCGCTGACAAGGGTTTAAAAATTAGAAATATGTTTATATTTTTTATTTAAATAAAAAATCCTTCTCAAAATTAAATGAGAAGGATTGTAAATCGGTATAAAGAAAAATTAATAATCTTTGTTGTATCCGCCGCCGCCGCCGCTTCTACTGCCGCCACCATATCCACCGCCG
>DATCMY010000224.1:0-2300 GCA_036565505.1 Hanamia sp. | reverse complement strand
AGTATTGACAGGTAACGGTAAATATATTTTAAAGCCTGTTATAAGGGCTATACCGCAGGCTGTGTCTGGTGCTTTAAGTGGCATGGTAACACCGGCAGCATCTTCGCCTAAAGTGTACGCTATTATGGGTACTGATACAGTAGGTACTGTGGCAGATGCCACCGGTAAATTTTATTTTTCGGGGTTAAATGCGGGTACTTATAATGTACTTTTTGTGCCGGTAAGCCCGTATGCTATTAAAACTGTAGCAAATGTTATAATTGTAAATGGTGCTGTGAAGGATATGGGTACTACGTCCATCACTCAATAAAAAAGAATTTATACATTTAATTAACAGAAACTTATAGCAAAAAGACCAATTTTCTAAGAGAAGATTGGTCTTTTTTTTCTCGCAGAATAACCCGCCCGTTTGTCCGGATTTATAATTAGGATTAACGACTGTATTTTTACAGTCAATATTAGTATGTTAAATATTTTTACCGCAAAAGATAAAGGAAACCATATTGTAAAACTTGGGTACAATTTCCACTTTGATGCCAATATGAATTTAATATGGGTTAATACAGACCCCATCGAAAAACAACTAAAAGAATTGAAGTTTGAGGTGCAACAATTAAATAATCGCAAAAGAATGATTAATGAAACCCGTGATCGCCAAATAGAAGCCCTAACGGATCACAACTAATTTTAAAATACCGGATCACGGCTTCCCCTGGTCGATACAAATATAAATAAAAAAGGAAAGGAATAAGAAGCCAGGGGCCACCAAACAAAAAGTAGAAAACTACAAATTACTGCGTTTCCAAAACGCTCCCCCAGCTTTTGCAAAGATATATAAATACCATACGCCTTTTTGGGCGATAGATAACTTATTCATACATTTAAGCCACCTAACAAGTGGCTTTTTTTATTTAAACAATATGAATGGAGAAGAATTTTTGGCATTTCTACATGAAGAATATGCAAATGGCGAACAACAAATTCCTCAACATAACGGTTTACAACAATATTTTTTTACACAATGGCTTAACGACGTTAATTTTCAATTTCATGGCACACAAAATAAAAGTATCCCACCGCATATATTAATAGGTATAAAAGATGCCTATAATGAAGATAACGAAATAAATGTAAACCAATGGTGTGATAATCATAATTTTAATCCCGGTGGTTGCGGCATAAGTGTTATAAATACGCTGTTAGCAAATTATGAATAATATTTATTTTACTACCATTAACTATGACATTGCCATAATTTATTTACTAATCCACCAATTCAACATTAAAATAAGAATTATTACAACAGTGGTTGCTAGGATTTTTTCTCCTAATGTTCCAGAGAAAAAACAGTAAAAAGCAATCCAGCTTAATCCTACAAGTAACATTATCGTCAAAATATAATAAATACTAAGTAGTAAATATCCAATTATCCTCTTAACTGGATGGACATTGGAATATTTTGAGAAAAAACTGTTTGACTGTTCAACCTTACTGATTTGCGAAGATAAATCACTATTTATTTCATCTATTGTTTTTAAAAGAATGCTTTCATCTGTTTGAGGACTTATGGATATCTTAAGAACATTTTCAAGTGTTTGACTGTTTAAATAAGCGGCTCTCCCGTCTTTCAGCAAAATTTCCTGGATTTGTTCTTTGTACTTTTTACTTTCCTCTTTTGGAAAATATGCAATAATTGATAATCTTACTTTCAAATCAGCCAATAATTCAATCCTTTTTTCAAAATACTTAAAAAAGGTTTCTTTAGAATTATTAAGAGGTATTTCCACTAAACCCTTAACGATCCATGAAATGAACGCTATTAAACTAGTGATCAGAATTCCTAATACATTTTTATCAATTCCTTTTATTGAGTCGACTATCTGTTCCATTTGTATGTATTATCTTTTTCTAAAAACTTTTTTGTAAAACCCTTTATTGAACTAATAAAATTCCCTTCCTTGGTTTTGTCATTTATAGGGTTTTCTCCCCTTAAAATAGCAAAGACTCGTTTTTCATTGCCCAAAATTGCATATCTTTCTTTATTGTCATTAGTTGTTCCTGTTTTTAAAAATATGTTCTTAACATTTATATTTAAACGTGTTTTAGCTATATTATTTAAAATATCCCTACATTCAATTACTGTACTTGATTTAAGGGGCGTATAAAAAAAGTTATAATAATATGATGCTAATTCATAAAGTGTAATTCCCGACTTTATTTGCCTTTATATTTTCAATGAATGCTCTAACTATACTCCTGTAATCAATGCCATTATGTTGATAAAATCTTTTATCTTCAAT
>DATCMY010000223.1:0-2465 GCA_036565505.1 Hanamia sp. | reverse complement strand
CTCTGCACCTGGCCGGAAAATCTTACTTTGAAAGAGTCAGTACTAATACCTGCAGGGCCGCCTGCTCCCCAATTAAAATTGACAGTTGGCTCCGTTTTGGTTATAGTTGCAGTAGCAGGGAAGGGCGCCGAAGAGGATGTATTTGAAAAATATTGAGCTAACAATCCAGTGCCATTGCTAATGCATTTTACAGAATCGGACGGATATACACCATAAACTTTTATACTTTTTGAAAAAGTAGGAACATAGACTTTTCCATTAGCAACAGTCGGTTCATTGAATTTAGCAAACATTCCCACGACATCATTTGGGTTCTGGTCACTGTTCCACAATTCGTTTTTTGAAACATCATTGGCTCTATATGCCGCCAATGTACCCGGCCTTACACTATTATTTGCATTTCCGGAAGTGGGAAAACAAGCCCATACAATTGCCGAAGAAGTATCTTCTCCGTTAGATGACAGAGAAAGCATAGCACCCGGCATGCCATAATCAAGCGTCCGGTTTCCCTGCTTGTAAGTATTCAGAAATGTTCCGGTATTTCTTTGGTAGGTAAACTGACGAAGCCTGTAACTTTCTGACCATCCATATACAAATTCCTGACCCCCTAACTTTGCATATACCGGTGAACCATGAACGTGCACATCGCCCGTTCTGTTTGGATTAAACTCCAAAGTATCTTTGACCAGGCTATTGGCCGGGCTATAACGTCCCATATTATTATAATCAACCACATAAGAAATGCCTTCTTTGGAGCCTGAGACAGTGGTGGCAGAATTGGGAATTATCAGTACTCCGTCAGAACCATAATCAAGATCCAACGAATCAAGATAGTGATAATTCGCTGGTGTGAACCAATCGAGCACTGAAAGTTGCTGTGTAAGTTTTATCAGGCTGGAACTTCTGCCTCCAACATTATTATTATCCGCAGTAGTGCTTCCATTTCCTGACACCACATAAAGATTTCCATCTTGTCCCACAGATATTCCCTGGCCTGCCGTCCAAATACCACCTTGCCAGCCGTTTGGGGTCGTATTGTAGGTATATTTAAGAGTAAGAGTAGCAGCATCAAAGCCCAATATCCAGCCATGGTAGGGTCCCCAATCGCAATAAGATGCACTGGCAACGTAAACGGTATTATTATATAGAAGCAGAGCCGGACGCTGATTTTGATATTTGGCCTGGTATGAGACCACCCCATTTACACTACCGCCTCCGGTGCCTTTTACCTGTGCGCTTATAAGATGAGGGCTTCCCGATTTATGCTGACCTGTTCTAAGGTCCAAGGCATTGAGGTAGTCGTAAAAGTTTCCGTTGTTATCAACCGTTTTTGTCGCTACATACAATGTATTGGAAGTGGTATCGATTACAGGTGTGCCTACAATTCCGAATTGTCCGGAGAAATCTTTATAATAGCCGCCACACGCAGATCCTTGTTTTGCATCCGTTAAATCAGCTGTATTCGGTGTTCTTTGCCCCTGTGGATTCAGGTTCACTTTCCACAAATAAGCGGTATTGGATACATCGTCAGCATTAAATGCATATACGGTATTATTGACGGTGGCTACGTATAAAACACTCCCAGTATGATTACCCACCGTAATGTAACGCACTATCAGCGGCTGAGCATAAACTTCATCATCAACATTAAATGTGCCAATACGACCAAAAGTTGCCGGAGTAACATTAGCATGATTTAATAAAGTTTCATTATTGTTCCATCCGCTTCGGTTGAGATCATTATGCTGGGTAAGCACTGAAACCTTTGCTTGTGCAACAGAAAACAGGGAACTACCACAAAGAAAAACCAGGTATAAAAAACGCATAAACTAGCATTTTAAAAGTAAAATCTGGTGTTCCTAAGATAAATTGGAAAGGGGAGAAAAAAGAGAGAATGAAGGTATTGCTTTTTTTTAAAAAGGAACAATAATTTTTTAAAAAGAGAGAATTTGTTGTTTGAAAACAAAATATCTCTACAGATACGTGGATCGATAGATATGGCGACTGGCCAAACCTGCTTGGCTTATTAACCCGCGAGTAAAATGTGAAAATTGGAAAATTGGAAAATGTGAAAATGAGTGAGAGCGACTTTTATTTTTCTTTTCGGCTTGGTGTCTTCGTGGCGAAAAGATAACTAAAGTTTCTATAACCCTGCTTCGACAAGCTCAGCATGACAACATATTCAAGAGCATCTTTTGTTTTGCTTTGCGGCTTGGTGTCTTGGTGGCGAAAAAGAAACCAGGAACTGTAATTGATGCTGGAAGATGTTTTGTTTATTGTATTTTACGATATTTATTGTCTTCGTCGGCCTCAATTTCAAGCTCTTCAGGAATAAGATGTAAGTAATAAGTAATTAAAAGTATATAGGATAGTTGCAAAAGTATATAGGATAGTTGCAAATGAATCGCTATTTTTACTTATATAAACTAACTGATTCAATGGCAACCAAAACCGGTGTTTCTTAC
>DATCMY010000222.1:0-8745 GCA_036565505.1 Hanamia sp. | reverse complement strand
ATTCAGGAGGTTATTGCGTACGGCACTGGATTTATCACACCGTGTTATTTCCCTTATTATGTTTATAAAGCTTTCGGATTAGAGAAGATGAAATTTCATGCTTTTAAAGGAGTTTATTTGTTTTTACTATTGCCATATCTGCTTTTTGTAATTGTATTTGCGATTTCCAATAATTTGGACACGACAAAAAATATTCTTATTCTGCCTGTACTGTATGCATTATGGATTATTTATTCTCTCTTAAAAGCTATCAGGTATAAATATGGAAATAAGGTGAATAGCAGAGATTCTAAAGAAAAAGTTACCGTATTACTTTTAAGTATAAGCCCTTGGATTGGATTACCTGTTATTGCCTATTTTAATTTATCACAGGTAGCAGAAGCTCTTGTCAGTAATGTAGGTTTTCTGCTTTTGTTTGGATTGCAAGTGTCGAGACATGTAAAGCAAATTGAACATCAAAGGCTGATCGATTCAGAACAACGTTTTTTGAATTGGAATACGAATCTTCAGAATGAAGTAAACAAAAGAACCTACGAGTTAGAAAAAATAAACGAACAAAAAACTAATAATTTTATTAACCTCTTCCATGAAACCAAGACACCGCTCACTCTGGTAAACAATTATTGGGGAGAGTATATTAACAAATATGGCGCCGTTGAAGAATTAGATACAATAAAGGGTGGAATAAACAAACTTACCAAAGATGTAACCAGTTTATTTGATATTGAAAGATTTAAAAAAGGGATTGATGTTTATAGCCATAACCTAGTGTCAAATTTTAGTGAAATTCTTAAAGAGAGCCTGATATTATTTGAATACTATTGCCAAAAACAAACCATCGTTTGCAAAAAAGAAATTGAAGAAAATGTTTTTATAAAAGCAGCCCCAAACGCAATTGACAGAATCGTTAATAATCTTATTGAAAATGCCCTTAAGTTTTCCAATAGTGATGTTGATATTGTAATAACATTAAAAACTGATAATGATAAAATTCGCTTCTCTGCATTAGAACAGGTAATTGAGAAAATAAAAAGATATTAATAATAGGGATACCGGCTTATAAAATCATCAGTAATTAAAGGAAAATGATTTTCCCTTACTCAATTATTTTTTGTGTCCTTCACTGATTATGATATCGAATGTTTTAAAAAAGCAAAAACCATCATAGATGCTGACACTAGTGTACATTATTCTATCGAAACCCTTGCTGAAAAAATTGGAATAGGAAAGACAAAACTTAAAATTGGGTTTAAAGAATATTTTAAAATGGGCCTTTTTGCTTATTTGAGAGAACAAAGAATGATAAAGGCTGCAGAGCTTTTGATGCATTCAAATAAAACAATTAAGGAAATCTCAAAAGCAACAGGATACAAATACTACAGCAATTTCCTTTCAGCATTTTCAGCATATTATGGTTTACCTCCTTCTAAATATCGCAATCTTTTTCAACAAAATAGCTAACTCTATAATCCTGAAAAAAAATCCACTTGCATATACATTGCGGCCAATTGAATATATTTTCATTTATACCTTGTGCATGATAATAATAGGAAAATGACGCAAAAAAATGAATCAAAAAGTAACGATAGAAATTATTTGTTTTCTTCTTATTCTGCTCTTTGTTTATGCAGCTTTAAGCAAACTTTTGGAGTATAATACTTTTAAAATTCAATTACGAAATTCACCTTTTCTTAAACTTATTGCTGGAATTATTGAATGGGTTATTCCAACAGCAGAATTGATCATTGCGGCTTTACTCACGGTAAAACATACACGAAAAATAGGTTTGGTTGCATCATTAATGCTTTTATTAATGTTCACAGTATATATCGGAGGAATGTTATTATCTGATAGCCATTTACCATGCACTTGTGGAGGAGTGATAGAGCAATTAACATGGAAGCAGCATATCCTTTTTAATTTATTTTTTATTCTTCTTTCTGCAACAGCGATTGTATTGGAAAGAAAACAAAAATCAGAAAGCCATGGACATTCTGTGGCATCAAAAATATTGCAATAAGGTATTCCTGTTCTGCAGACAGTTGTACCAAAAGGGCCAGCGCAGCCCACGGTATTTTTTATTATTAATTTTTTAAAACATTTTTATGAAAAAGATTAAAGTTTCAATTTTCGCTGTTATTGCCATAGTCATGGGCATTGCGGCAAGTGCTTTTACTGTTCCTTCAGCACATCTTACAGATGCATGGTTCACAATTAATGCCGGCGCTGATCCAAATCTCGCCTCCAGCTATACTTACGTGGGCACCAGTTCACCATGTTCAGGAAGTTCTGTATTATGTGCGATTGAAGGAGTAAGGGATGGTTCAAATCCGGACCAGCCACTCCAAAGCAGTGTTGATGATGCTTCTATGGCAAGTAGCGATTTCACTCAACCGGTAACAGGCCAGGTTGATTTTAAACAGTAATAGTGGCAAATTAAAAATAACAGGGAAAGTAAAAGTTTCCCTGTTATTTATTTAAATCACCGGCTGTTTTGTTGCATTCCTGTAATATCTATTACTTGTGCGGGAATGAGGAATACATACCTGGGATCAGCAGGTGGTAACGTATAAGTAATTCCATTTTCTATCCTTGTCAATGTTTTTGCAAATCTTTGATCTTTATTTAACCTTCGAAGGTCAAACCATCTTCTTGATCGTTGGATCAATTCTTTTCTTCGCTCAGTTAATATTTTATTCAGTGCCTCATCAACCGTAGTTGCTGTGAATGGTTGAAACGTATTGGTTTTCCATCTGGTTACTATTAGCTTATTGAGTGTAGCCATTGCGCTTTCTATAAGTCCTTCCCTTGCTTCACATTCTGCTTTGATCAAATAAACCTCATCGGTGGCATAACCATTAAAGGGAGCGTTGCTTCCATCGTAGCTTCCACGGAAACCAATTGTTCCCGCTCCTTTAGGTGTAAAAAAAAGTTTCCGTCTCAGATCATTAGAGTCATAGGAATTGTATAACATTGAATCGACTTTGTAATTGGTTGGGCTTAACATTCCCGGATATTGAGATACACTTGAAAATAAAACTTCAATGTTAAATCTGCCAAACGGATAAAGCTGAGTTGCATCTTCGGTGTTATAGTCAATCAATGTGTCGTTTAAAAGCAAAGAAGAATCGGCATAAAATAGCGCTTGTTTATATTTTCCCATATCGAGATAAATTCCGGCAAGAGCGGCATAAGCGGATATCTTGCAAGGTCTGGAAGCGATTGAATTGTTAAGAGCCAACAAATGAGTGGCTAAAGTCATGTCACTGGTAATTTGATCCCAGCTTTCCTGTAGTGAAGCTCTTTTGCTAACGATAGAAGCATCACTTGTGAGCCGTAAAGGTACTCCCAAAGTTGTTGAAGCGGCAACGCTGTCATAAGGAGAAGTATAATATTGGACAACATTGTAAAGTCCCAGTGCACGGAAAAAAAATGCCTCACCTTTAATATTCAGGGCTTTTGCAGAATTAACTATGGAAGGTGGTTGCTTATCTACTGTTTCAATTGCAATATCTGCATTAAGTACTATTCCATACATATAATTCCAATCGATTTCATCCAATGCATTCTTATCCCAGGTATAATAGTTTTGATAAGTAAGGTTTTGACTATTGAAATAACTTTCGGTTATATAAAAATTATCGTCTGAAATGTTACTGACTGACGGGAAGAATTGATTCATTCCCTGGTAATTGTCGAGCACGGCTTGTGCATCCTCTAATGTGGATGGAATTACAAGGCTTTTATCAGTTTTGGCATCCAGGTACTTTTTACAGGATGGCAGCATGAATACGAAAAACAGCAATAGTAAGTTCGCTGAAAAGATCCAATTTTTTTTTGAAATATTATGTTTCATAAAATAGAAGTTTCAAGGTTAAAAATTTGCTTTTATTCCTAAGCTATAAGTCCGGGGGGATGGAAGGCCAAAGCCATAATCCGGATCTAATCCTTCATGATTGGCGCGCCAAAGAATTCCGACATTGTTCATATAAAAGAAAACTTCTAATTCTTTAAATGTTTTCTTTTGGCGAGAAAATAGAAAGTCATAGCTCAGTCGAATATCCTGTAGCCTTATGTTATCTCCTTTATCGACGTTTACTTCCGCATTATTATAGAACTGATCCCTGTAAATGTTAGAAGGATAAGGCATTGACGGCACATTTGTTCGCGCTTCATCTCCGGGTTTTTGCCACCTGTCTGGGAACTGGCTGTTCATTGACCAATAATTATACAAATTGTTGTATTGTAAAGCAGAAACCATAAAATTGTACCCCCACTTAAAATTGATATTTGCTGACAGTCCGAAACGATTGAAATAAAAACTGTTGATAAAACTTCCAAAGTAGGGTGGTCTTGCTGTTCCTTTGATAACAAGATCATTGATGGAAGTGGGGTGCAATAAGTGGTAATAATCTTTACTTACTTTACCATCCAGGTATCCTTGTGGATCTCCGGTAGCATGTTCAAGTCCAGCCCATTTATAGCAAACAATAGCGTACGGATCTTGCCCTTCAAGTGGTGAGATAACATAACCGGTAGAGATATAGGCTTTCTTATCCGAATAATCAAATTTATAACTTGTCACCTTACTCCTCACATAGCTCAGTAATAACGCTGCCTGCCATCTTATTTTATTAAAAGTGAAAGAAGAATTAAGTTTAAAATCGAAACCTTTGGTGATAAGGCTACCGGCATTTTTAGTCAATAGGCTTCCGGGCGTACCTAATGTAGGATCAATATGCACTGGAACAAAAAGGTCTGAAGATCTTTTTATGTAATATTCAAGTGATCCACTTAAACGGTTTTTAGCAGTTGCGAAATCCATTCCATAATTTATTGTGCCTGTTCTTTCCCATTGTAAATCCGGGTTGGAAGGCTGTTTGGCATATGCAAAGGGAAGATTGGTTACGCGGGAAGAAGGACTATAATGAATTATTGCCAAAGCAGACAGCGTGTTATCAATGTTTCCGCTATAGCCATAAGTGATCCGGAATTTAAGGGATGGCAGCCACTCCAGGCGATAAAAGGATTCGTTGGATAATTTCCATGCAACTCCTGTGGACCAGAATGGATTCCACTTTTGATTGGCATTAACGCCGAAGAGGTTAGAAGCGTCTTTTCGCAGGCTTCCTGAAAAAACCAGTTTTTTCTTAAAAGTATATGCGCCGTTTGCAAATAAGGAAAGAAACCTGTTATCGGTCCCTGCAAAGCCGGTATTAAATGGAATACTATTGGAAGCAAAGCTGCCTGTTATATCAAAATCTGTAGTATAATCGACATTTGAAAAGGTCAACAAATTATCATTGTACCCATAAACCCTGTCAGATTGTGATGAAAATAAATTTTCACGTACCTCACCTCCTGCCAGTATAGAAAGTTGATTGTCTTTTTCGGTAGTAAGGTTATAATTTATCAGCGCCCGAAAATTATAATTTTCTCCATTTGCAAAAGTTTTATCCAGGATTCCTCCATCAGGTATGTGGCGTATAAGGACATTGTTAACGATACTTGTGTACATATTGATAAGGTTTCTCGCATAATAGGAGTCTCCGTTATAAAGGCTGGTATTGATATTGTTTATTTTTTCATACTGGCCCTGCACTTGAAATGCCAGACTTTTAGTGAAGTGATATTTTAAAGCGAGATTGAATAAAAAATTCTGCGACTCACTTTTAATATCCTGGTTATTTATTTCGTCAAGTGGAATGTAATGCCAGTCTTTCAAAAGTCCGTTTCCAACTGTATCAATATACCCGGATCGGTGGTCTTTCGTTACTACCAAAGGATTTCCATTGTCATAAGCAAGCCGGGCATAGGGGTAAATATTAGCTTTTCCCGATCCGGGATTAACAGAGCTGATACCGTTGTTAGTTGATCTTAGATCAGTATAAGTGATTGAAGTGCTTATTTCGAGCCTTGTAAGCGGTTTTAGATTAATCGAAGTATATAAAGTATTTCGTTGGTTACCATCACCGATGACGGGTAATTGGTTTTTATCCAAGCCTGCATTCACCAGGTAATTTATTTTCCGTGATCCTCCGGAAAGGCCCAAAGAGTATTGTTGAGTGGAAGCATTTCGGTAGAGATATTTCAAATAATCCGAGCGTATATCATAATTTGAAAGTGCATTTATTTCAGCGGTAGCCTTTGCTTCTGAAATCATTCCATTACGTTCCTGCGCCAGAATCTCTACAACCGGGGAAACCACAGGAAAAGTATAAGTATTGGTAAGAGTACTGTTATAGAATCCTTTTGAAAATAAAAACTTTTCTACGTCTATGAAATCGGAAGAGCTCATGAAATTCTTGTCCTTGAAAAGGTCCGGCTTATCCTCTGTAGTAAAGATACTGCTAAAGGAAACACGCGTTGGTTGTTGATAATTTGCTTTTTTGGTAGTAATTACAATAACACCATTTCCTGCACTTGCTCCCCAGATTGAGGCTGCTGCCGCGTCTTTTAAAATAGTAATACTTTCAACATCATTAGGATTAATTTGATCAATACTTCCATTGTATGGAAAGTTATTGAGAATAATCAAGGGTGTGCTTGCACCACTTTTAATAGTGCTAAGTCCGCGAATGTATAAATTATTTGTGCCAGATACTTTGGAAAAGAATAATCCATTTGTAATTCCTTGCAGGCGATCGAGGATATTTGAGCTTGTGGATCGGTTTATAAGGTTGTTATCTATTTTGTCAAACGATCCTGTACTCTTTTCTTTGGGTAATTGTTGATAACCATTAGAAACGATTACTTCATCCATTACTGTGGCATGAGGTTCTAAATAGAAGGTATTGGCTTTGATCTCGTTTACCGGCAATTTAAGTGAGGAATAACCGATATGACTCAAAAGGATCAGGGATGTATTTTTTTCGACTCTTAGACTAAAAAAGCCTGTTGAGTCGGTTGTAACTGAATTTGAAGCCGTACCGACCGTTACTCCTCTTAATGGAAGGTGGTTTTCTTTATCATAAACTTTGCCCGAAATCGTTTTCTGGGCAAGGGCAGTAGTGATCAACCCTGCGATTATTGCTATCAAAGAAAATAATTTTTTCATTTTAACTATTATTAGAAATTGGTAAATTGGTTTAAAATTTTTTTGCCTCACTTATGACCATGAATTCCACTTGTCTCGGTTCGATGGTAAGCTGGTAGCCATACCTTTCCAAAATTTTATACAGGAAGGTGCTGTCACTTACCTGTTCTTCCGAAACGGGAATCCTGGTTGATGGAAGTGCATTTGTTTCATCCATTGCAGGCATTCCTTCTACCTGGTTGTTTAGAATACCTATGATACCTGAGGGACTAAGGCCGGTTTTATTAAGTGGGGTTATACTTTTTGCTGATTTTTTATTTTGTTTTAGGATCAAACAGTTAACAGTTTGTTTTTTCCATACCACTTGAAAACCAAAATAAAAGTTCAGCTCTTCGATTAGTCTTTGCCTTTGTTCTTCCAATGAAAGCCAGGAGGGCAGAGATGCTTCAAGGCAATACATATTATTTGTTTTCCAGGTTTCATAATATCCGTATTTCAAATTGTAAAACAACCTTTCCTTATTTGGCATTTCCGTTTTAATATGGGTTAGCGGTAGCCTGTATTTCTGAAACAGGATGCGGTACAGATCGAGGATTTGATAATTAATAAGGGAGGTGTGAACAATATGATTTACTGAATCCGTAACAACTTTGTATTCCTTTTGTATTCCCGGCATATAGTTTATAACAGCCGTATAATAATATTTTTCAGGCAGTGCAGGTGCTGGAATATTCCGTGCGTTCAGCGTTAGTATGGGTTGGCTAAAATCGTATTGAGGAAATTCCCTTTTTATCGGCCAGTTTGTGATCTTCCCCTTTAAAACTGTTTCCACATTTACCTGGTTAACATATTCCGGATCGGTAATAGCACTGACAATTCTTTCAGGGTTAATCCAAACAATATGAGAAATATAAACGTGAGGAAACATCCTGGAAAGGTTCGAATCTCTGGCAACAAATGGCAGGGATAATTGAGGATGCCTTTTTAAGAATAGCTGAATTCTTTGTGGTTTTTCGGAACTTACCAACATTATCTGCAATTTGTTCTTGAATTTCTGTTGAAGCGATTCCAATTCAGGTAATGCTTTTATACAGCTGGCACAAGTGGTTGCCATAAAGTCAAGTATCAATAATTTGCCTTTAAAGGCAGCAAGTGAGGAAGAAGTAACAGTATTGTTTAAGATATCCGGAATCACTACGTTTGGTACCTTTTCCCCTACAGTAAAGCCTTTGAATGTTTGCGCATGGCAACAAAAAGGCCAAAGAAGTATCATTAAGCAATAAATCAGTTTCATTGCAGTTGTTTTAAAGATGAAAAATTGAGTGTACTATAGTATGGTAAAAGCCTTACTAAGTAGGGCCTTTGGGTTTACACTCAAAAAGGGCTTTGAGCCATTTTACATATTTGATTCTATTTCGCATAGGAATAATCATTTTGCCGGGTTATTATCTTCTTCCTCTTCGGACAGCACATATCCGCCGACGGGAATTTTAATGGGTGGACGATCAAAAATCTGGAACTGTTTAAAGTAAAAGCACCGGTTAAGTACGTCTGTCTTAAGTACCAGGCGCAGCAGCTTTGAGGGCGCAAGGCCATTCACCTGGTACTGATCTTCCAGCACCTTACGGGCTATTTTTTCCGCTTCGTCACGGTCGCCGGTTACCATCGTTGCATACCTCATCAGCAGCGGGTAATAGTAAGAAATGGTT
>DATCMY010000221.1:0-6336 GCA_036565505.1 Hanamia sp. | reverse complement strand
CAGGGCTATAAGTATATCCAGTCTTCCATCATTGTTGTAATCTCCTAAAGTAATGGAAGTCCCGGCATATTTCGCATTCTTAAGCCCTTCAGATTCACTAATATCTGTAAAATTTGAATGCCTGTTGTTGTCAAATAATTGGATGCTCCCATCTTCTGCCAGGCCGATAATATCCAGGTCCCCGTCATTATCCAGATCGCCGAAATCAATATTCATCGCACCCTGCTTACCACCTGTAAGACCCATGGCAGCAGCGTTTTCAGTAAAAGTTCCATCACCATTATTGCGGAAAAACTTGTTTCCTCCCTTTCGGGCAACATACAGGTCAAGATCCCCGTCCTGGTCAAGATCTGCAAACAGAATTTTATTTACATTATCCGCGTTTTGCAACCCAATATTTTTTGTTATCCTGGAAAAGGTACCATCTCCTTTGTTTTTATATACGATTATCCCGGTTGTGGTAGCAATAAAAAGGTCCTGGTACCCATCATTGTCGTAATCTGCAAAGGTGGCATCTAAATCTTGTCCTTCATGGTTAATTCCACCGTCAACTGTACATTCTTTGAAGGTTCCTATCTGCACGACTGATAAATCAGATTTGGAAGAAATAGCACCTGGTGTGAGATAACTTGAATATAAATACATATTACCTTCGGCATCATAATCAGCAACAGCCAGTAAAGCATTTTCAGCTTTAGGGCTGTTTTCAAATGTATATCCGGGTATCTCTGAAAAATCTTTAAACCTTAGAAGCAAGGCAAGAGAATTATTTCCTTTCTCAGTAGATGCCCCGACAGAATCAAATTTTGAAATATTGATATTGGTGTCGAAATTAAAATATCCGGCAATCATTTTCGGAATTTCAATTTCATCCTTTCCTGATGCATATTCAGCAGTTATTTTCATCAAGTCATGAAACTGCTGAATATATGTCAAAGCCATGGTAGGCTTATTTCCTTTCAATAACGAAGCAGCTTTTTGGTAGGATTTTTCTGCTCCATCAGAGAAACCGGGTGCAATTTTCTTGATACTTTGAAGATAGAACAGGGAAGAATCAGTTTTGCCTTCACGGGCAAGAAGTTCAGCTAATTGAAGGCGTGGTACAATATTGGCAGGCGCCAGGCTTTGTACTTTCAGCAAATAACTTTTTCTTAATCCCTCGTTTGAACCTGAAGTATCAAGTTCGGCTAACTTATAATAAGCCATTACATTCTTAGGATATTTTTCAAGTATTTCTTTTAATTCACTTGCAGCGTTTTCTTTATCATTTTTTAGGCTATATATTTCAGCTAACAGCAACTTTAAGTCTAGATTATCCGGTTTGATTTTTAATCCTGTTTTATCCAATTTCTCTGCATCATCATAATTTTTTTGCAGGAGATAGAGTCGTGTAAGACCGACATAGCTAGAGATATCATCCGGATCCATTTTTATGGCCTGCTGAAAAGCCACTTCAGCTTCATCAAGGTGGTTTTGAGAAAGGTAAAGAAGTGCCATATCCTTTGGGGCGGAGTTAGCAGTTTCGCTTTTATCTTTTGTTTTTGTGCCGCAACCTGCTAAAACCTGCGCCAGAACAAGAATAACAGAATAAACAAAAAAGATTTTTAAATAACTTTTCGGGGATTTAAAGAAAGCAAACATTTTAGTTATTAAAGTGAGATAATTGCAAATATAGGCAGTGAAATTAAGGATAATGTGCTTTCGATTGAATAAAATAATCTATGACCAGTTACTCAAATTATGAATTGGCAAAAAAAATACCTAAAATAATAACGATAATAATCTTTGGTGGATTGCTTATCGCTACGTCCCTTCCAACCAGGGAAAAATTATTTTACTTCTGCGATGCCGGACAAAAAACTAGCCTTAAAGAAAGCAGGGTTAAGAGCACATAGTTTATCGCTATCTTCTGAAAGAATATAGATTAACATGACTAACGAGAAATGAGAGACTATCATTATTTAAGTACCAATGCAAAAAGGATTTATGTGTATGGGTAAAATATGAAAACAATTATTTGTATTGTTATAAAGATGTTTTAAGTTTGACATTTTAAGATAAAAGACAAAAGAGTCTTTTATCTTAAATTAAAAATAAAAAAATTTGCTTATGGCTTCGAATAATGAAAAATGGCATAATCGGTTAATGATTTGGGTAGTTGGTCTTTTATTTTTCGAACTGATTTCCGGGTTAGTAATATACTTTGGTTCTTTCAGTTTAACTACCCAGGCCCTTGTGGTTATACATACTGCGCTGGGGCTGGTCGCGGTGATACCTTATGTCATTTATCAAATCCGGCATTGGTTGTCATATCGTAAAAACCATCTTACTCAACACAAGCTAATAGGCTATATCGCTATGGTTACTGCGGTCATAGCGGCAATAACCGGTCTTCTTTTAACTTACGAAGCTGTTTTCTTAACCCGTATAAATTATTTATGGGATCAGATTCATATTGTTGCCACATTTGCCTTCCTGTTATCAGTTGTTCCCCATATAGGATTATTAATTATCCGCGATTATAAAGCTACTAAGGAGAAAAAATCATATTCACTCATAAAAGCAGAAAAAGTATTTCAATTCAAGGTTTTATCTGTAATTGCTATTCTAATAGCCTTCGTGGGTCTTTTTATTTATGCTTATAGCCCTGTTGAATTCCATAATAAATTTCCGGCAGATTACCAGTTTGTCTATGGGAAGAATAAGCCCTTTGAGCCAAGCCTTGCCACAACAAGCAATGGTGACGCTATTGATGCCCAGCTTATGGGTAATTCGAAATCTTGTATGAGCAGCGGATGTCACATAAATATAGGTCATGAATGGGAAGCCAATGCCCATCGCTATTCTGCCATGGATCCGGCTTTTCGTGTAGTTCAGCACGCCATGGCTGTAGAAAAAGGTCCTGCATCTACCCGATATTGCGGAGGTTGCCACGATCCGATTTCACTCTTATCCGGATCCAAGAATCTTGATGATACCAAGCTCACAAATCCGATGGGACTGGATGAAGGAGTATCCTGCGTAAGTTGTCATTCTATGACAAAAGTAGATGTTAAAGGGAATGCCCAGTACGAGATTACAAAACGGGTACCCTATATGTATGAAATGGAAAAAGGAAAAGCAGCCAAATTTTTGAGCGATTTTATAATTCGTGCTTATCCGCAATACCATGTTACGAGTTTCAACCAAACAATTTTAAAGACGCCGGAGTTTTGTGGTTCATGTCATAAACAATTTATTGATAAACAAGTAAACGGTGTGGGAACGGTACAGTTGCAGAATCAATATGACAGTTGGCGAAAAAGTCACTGGAATCATCCAGGCGAGGCTACGAAAACGATTGAGTGCCGCGAATGCCACATGCCGCTGGATTCTACATTTGATCCGGCCAACGGAGATTTGGCGGATTATAACAGAACATCAACTGATAATAAGCACCGAAGCCATCGGTTCCTTGGCGGTAATCAGTTTATGCCAACCTTATTGAAACTCCCGGATGGTAAAAAACAAGTAGAATTGGTGGAAAAATGGTTAAAGGGAGAATTACAGATCCCTGAAATTAAAAATAAATGGCATAATGGCCCGGTACTTCCTATTCAATTAGAAACTCCTGAGACTATTAGTGCCGGACAAGAAGTAGGTTTAGATGTGACCGTCACAAACAATAAATCCGGGCATCATTTTCCTACCGGTCCTCTCGATTTGATACAGTCGTGGGTTAAGATAACAGTAAAAGACAGTTATGGTAATTTAGTTTATTCTTCCGGTGTGCCGGATCAGCATCACTTCATTCCACCGGGATCAATTATCTATCGTGCTCAGCCCGTTGATCAGGTTGGTAGTGATGTAGACAATCATCATTTGTGGAACCTGGTAGGCATAAAATTCAGCCGGGCACTTTATCCCGGATTCAGTGATCAGTTAAAGTATAATTTCATTTATAAACCGGGAATTCAAAATCATACTCTTACTAACGATACTCTGTATGTTAATGCTGAATTGTGTTATAGAAAATTCAACCAGTTTGTGCTTAATACTTTTTTTTCTGACAATGGCAAAATAGATATCACTGCTCCGGTTACTGTTTTATCCAGTGATTTTAAGAAGATAATTGTTAAAAGATCAAATAACACCCATCCGTAATTGTTATGTCTATTTCCAGAAGAAAGCGATCCATCTATGTAACAAGTCTGATAGCAACTGTGTTTGCCTTGGTATTAATTCTCTTTTTTTTCAGAAGGCAGAAGGTAAGCGTTTATATACCCGGAGAACTTGTAAAGGGTGTCACGGCGGAACTATACAAGCCTGTCCCGAAGAATCACCCTGATGTAACCTTTACAGATATTACCAAGAGAGCGGGCATACATTTCACACACTTTTATGGACAGCGAACCATACAATTGCCGGAAGATATGGGATCGGGTGCGGCATGGGTTGATTATGATCAGGATGGCAATGAGGATTTATTGGTAGTGAATGAAGCAGGTTCTTTGACAATGACTCCTGACCAGGTTAGCAAGTCACCGGCTCATTGTGAGCTCTATCATAATAATGGGAACGGAACATTTACCAATGTCACTAAAAAAGCCGGTATCAATTTTCAGGGGTGTGGGATGGGAGTTGCCATTGGAGATATGGATAATAACGGTTATCCCGATATCTTTATCACTGCTTACGGGAAGAATGTATTTTATCATAATAATGGAAACGGCACTTTTGCGGATGAGACCAAAAAAGCCGGATTTGGGGGGAAGGAAGGCTTTTGGACGGGCGCCAGTTGGGCTGATTATGACAGAGATGGCTATTTGGATTTATATGTTTGTGGTTATGTAAAGTACAGTAAATTGGATAAGCAGCCTGTATCAACAAGGGAAAATAATGAAGAACCGGCCGGTATTAATCCTTTGTCTTTCCCTCCGCAACGTAACTTATTATATCACAACAACAGAAATGGAACTTTCACGGAAGTGGCCATTGCGGCGGGAGTAGATGATCCTACCGGAAAGAGTCTCTCTGCATCCTGGTGTGATTTTAATAATGACGGCTGGCCCGATTTATATGTCGCTAATGATGTTTCAGATAATGTGCTGTTTCTTAACAAGGGCGATGGAACCTTTGATGAAGAAAGTCACCCTGCTCACGTAGCTGATTATCGTGGTGCCATGGGCCTGGCCGTTGGAGATTGGGACAATGATGGAGATATGGATTTGTTTGTTACACATTGGCTCGCCGAAGAAAATGGTTTATATATTAATAAGCTCAATACGATAGGTAAAATGTCAGGCAACCGCAAGTCACTTCAATTTCAGGATGAAGCAGAAAAGTATGGCCTTGGCCAGGTTTCATTAGATGATGTGGCATGGGGCACTTCATTTTTTGATTATGACAATGATACCCGTCTTGATTTGTTGGTAGTTAACGGTAGTACTAACCAACAAGGAGATCATCCCGAAAATTTAGTTCCAATGAAAAACCGCCTCTTTTGGAATGAAGGGCCTGAAAAAGGGTTTGCAGAAGTAACACCAGTTAGCGGGGAAGCCCTATCCTATGAAAATGTAGGCAGGGGAGCTGCTTTTGGCGATTATGATAATGACGGTGATGTTGATGTGTTTATAGTAAATAATTGTGGCGATGGGGTATTATTGAGGAATGACGGCGGAAATAAAAACAACTGGTTGGAAGTAAAATTGGTGGGAACGAAAAGTAACCGGTCGGCTATTGGAGCCAGAATAAAAATAGTATGTGGTAACGTCTCTCAAATACGGGAAGTGAATAATCAAAGTTCCTACTTATCGCAAAATAGTCTGACACAATATTTTGGTTTAGCAAAATTTACGAAAGTAGATACACTTAATATCCAGTGGCCTAGCGGGCTTAATCAGCAATTCCTGAATATTCCAATAAATGAACGCATAGAAATAACGGAAGGAGTAAAAAGTATTAAAAATTTTGAGAAGCTTCCTAATTGATGCAACTTTATGATACGTAAAAATTTTATTTTTATAATAGTAATCCTCCTCATTGCATTTGCAGGAATCACGATAGTTAAATATTCGCGACAGCGGGGTGATGGTGGCTCTTTAACTGAAGTTGTAAAATCCGATTCAATACAAGCTTTCTGGACTTATTACAATCGAGCCACCGAATACCGGTTGCGGGGAAGAGAAGACTCATCAATTATAGATTACCAGGAAGCCCTCAAATTGAATCCGGATCATGAAGACGCACTGTATTACATTGGGAATATGTATATGAAGATGGATAAATTTGATATGGCCCGGGAAACATGGGAAAAATTAATTGAGCTGAATCCGCAAAGTGAACGGGCCTATAATC
>DATCMY010000220.1:0-4815 GCA_036565505.1 Hanamia sp. | reverse complement strand
TCATTATCCTATTAATTATGGTTTTATTCCACAAACTCTTGGAAAAGATGGCGACCCGCTGGATATCTTAGTAATGTGTTCCGAGGCCATTCAGCCCTTATGTTTGGTAGAAGCCTATGTTATTGGAAATATGCAAATGATTGATACCGGATTGATAGATGATAAAATAATTGCAGTAGCGCTTCGTGATCCGGGTGTTAATTATATTACCAATCTTAAAGAAGTGCCACAACATTTTTTCACTGTACTCAAAAATTATTTCGAACAATACAAAGTATTAGAAAATAAAAAAGTTGAGATCAACGATTTTCAGGAAAAAGAGGTAGCCTTCGATATCATTAATGAAGCCATAGAATTTTATAAAGTAACTTTTCCTAAATAATTTTTTAATAAAGAATGTAATAATACTTATTAAAAGTATCTTTTTATGATTCTTAATTTATGAGTTCTTTGCTTGGTTTCAAGATTCAAAATTCCCTGCGTATCTATTTTATCAATCCTCACTTTTCCGGATGAATGAATAATTTCGTGATCGTTTAGTAAAATACCAACGTGCGTAATTCTTCCTCCTTCATTATCAAAAAAAGCAAGGTCGCCACAAACAGCCTCCTGCAAAAAATTCACCACTTCGCCATTTTCCGCCTGCTGCCATGCATCACGAGGTAAATATTTATTCAGAAATTTATAAGTCATCTGTGCATAACCACTGCAATCAATTCCAAATACAGATTTTCCTCCCCATAAATAAGTAGTATTTAAAAATTTGAAAGCAATTTGTTTAATTATTTTTGGAGTTACTTTAATTTCCTCCGGATTCCATACTTTTCCTTTAAAATGTACAGAATTTTTTCTCCAGAAAGCTTTGCCATTTTTAAAAGCGCTTAAAGAGCTACCCATAGGAACAAACATGATATGCCCGTTATAATCCACTTCATTTAACCAATCGGCAGTTAGGTCTTTATCAACATTCAAATAATGCTCTTCATCAATTTCTGTAACGTGGCTCTGTTGCACCCATCCTTCATAACCATCATACTTTAATGCAATCTTTACCCAGTTATCAGGGGCGCTTTCTATTATTATTGATTTTTCTCCAAACAATTGCTGGCTCACCATTTCCACTCTATGTGAAGCCTCAGCACGCATGGGGCTTACCGGCACACAACATACTGCATATTGCATAAATTCACCTAAGTTTATTACAAATGTAAATTATGGAAATTAATTAAGTTTACATCTTAATAAAAAATCTAAATCTCTTTTGCAATCGAAAAAGTATAGCCATATCGACGATGCTGAATTGTTATACAATTTTTACAATGACCATGATAATAAATGGTTAGGAATTTTGCTGCCGCGCTATACTTTACTTCTTTTAGGTGTGTGCATGAAATATTTAAAAAATGAAGAAAATGCAAAAGATTGTGTGCAACAGATTTTTTTAAAAGTGATCAATGAATTGCATAAATACAAAGTTGAATATTTTAAAAGCTGGATTTACATGATCGCTAAAAATCATTGCCTGATGCAACTTCGGGGCAATAAGAATTCGCTGGTAGAAATAAATGAACAGATAATACCTGCAGTAGACATTGCCGTAAATAAAAATGATTTGATTGAAAAAGACGAGCTTTTAAACAAGATGCAGGAAGCAATAATGAGGCTCAACGCCGAACAACAACAATGTGTAACTTTGTTTTACCTACAAAAAAAATCGTATTCAGAAGTTTCGGCATTAACAGGATTATCTATGCTCCAGGTGAAAAGCCATCTTCAAAATGGCAAGAGAAATTTGAAACTAATGATGAGTTCTTAATTATTAATTAATAAATTATTTACTTTTAAAATTAAAATATTGTAGTACTTAAATGAGTGATGACTTATTAAACATATTATCTAACAGCAATAAAGATATTGACAATCAAAAGTTGATGGATTATCTCAGCGATAAATTGTCAGCAGAGGAAAAGCATGAGGTGGAAAAAACTTTGGTTGATTCTGAATTGATGAATGATGCCATGGAAGGTTTGGAAAAATTTAAAGATAAAATTGAGCTCAACTCATTTGTAGAACAACTGAATAATAATCTTAAAAAACAAATAGAAAATAAAAAAACAAAGAAACAAAAACGGCAACTAAAAGATATGCCCTGGCTTTATTTCAGCGTTATTCTGATTATCCTGATTATATTAATTGGTTTTTTTGTTATCTGGAAGCATTTAAATCCTTAGCCTTTGATGGCCAGATAATAATCTTTCAATAAAAAATTAAATCTTTCAGTATAATTTCCTGTTTCATTTTTTATTGTAATTTCTTCTGAAATAATTTTTGTTTGTTTAGTACCAAATAACAATATTCCCCGAAAAAATCCATGTTCATGAGTTTGTTTAACCAACAATTCCTCTTTTAAATAAAAACCATTTTCTAATGCCAGCGTTTTAAAATATTCTATTCGTTGAAAAGGCAGAAGAATGGCAAAATCTCCGTTGGCAGTAAGATGGATTTTTATGGATTGAATAAGTTCTGTAAAAGTTAATCCATCATTATGCTTCGCTAAATTTTTATTTTTTTCAACAGCTTTTAAATCATTTTCGAAAAATGGTGGATTAGAAATAATCAAATCATACTTTAATTCCCCTTTCCAATTTTTAATATCTGCATGATAAACCTGTAACCGTCTGCCCCAATGAGATTCCTGAAAATTTTGCCTTGTCTGTTGATATGAATTTTCATCTATTTCCACAGCATCAATTGAGGCATTGGATTTTTGCGCCATCATAAGGCTCAGCAATCCGGTACCGGATCCGATATCCAAAATTAATTTTGGATTTATGATTTTCTGTTCAAGTTTATCTGCAATCCAGGCTCCAAACAAACACGAATCAGTACAGACTTTCATGCTGCTTTGTTTCTGTTCAATCTTAAATTTTTTAAATTGGAAATATTGGTTGGATGGCAAGAGATTATGTTATAGTTTGAATGATAAAAGTTGAAATGCTTAATTACTTTCTTATTTATAATTTACCTTCAGGCAGTTCTTGCTGATGGCACTACAGAAAAATCTTCAAAGCGTGAATCCAAATATTTATAATAAGCCGTAATAGCAATCATGGCAGCATTATCGGTGCAATATTCAAAAGGAGGAATATAAGTATTCCATCCTTCTTCTTTTCCCAGGATTTCAAAAGCTTTTCGTAATCCACTGTTAGCACTTACTCCGCCTGCTATACACACTTCCTTTATTCCCGTTTCATTCGAAGCTTTTTTTAATTTATTCAATAAAATTGAAACAATGCGTGATTGAATAGAGGCGCAGATATCGGGTAAATTCTCTTCCACAAAATTCTCATTCTTTATTTTCTCATCACGAATGAAATATAAAAAAGCAGTTTTTAATCCACTGAAACTAAAATTCAAATCATCAATTTTTGGTTCCGGAAATTTATATTTATTACCATCGCCTACTTTTGCATATTTATCAATCAATGGCCCTCCGGGATAGGTGAGCCCGAGTATTTTAGCAGATTTATCAAAAGCTTCGCCGGCAGCATCATCAAGTGTTTGGCCAATTATTTTCATGCTTAAAGGAGATTCACACAAAACAATTTGAGTATGGCCCCCACTTACAGTAAGGCAAAGAAAGGGAAATGTAGGAATTTTATTTTTTGCATGTGCTGGTTGAATAAGATTTGCCAATACGTGTGCCTGCATATGATGAACTGCAATCAAAGGCTTGCTGAATGCCAGCGCCATGGATTTGGTAAAGGCAGCGCCTACCAGCAATGCGCCGATCAATCCGGGAGATTGCGTAAATGCAAATGCATCTATATCTTTTAATTCCACACCGGCAATTTGTAATGCTCCGTCCACAACAGGAACAATTGCCTGCAGATGAGCCCTGGAAGCAAGTTCAGGCACTACACCGCCATATTTTTCATGAATCTTCTGGCTGGAAATAATGTTACTCAAAATAATTCCATCGCGGCAAACAGATGCCGAAGTTTCATCGCATGAAGATTCAATAGCAAGAATTGTAATCATAGCTTGCAAAGTTAAAGTCTATTTAATTATTGGAGGCTATTAGGTGGAAGGGATTTGCTTTGTTCACGATAAATATTACTGACTGAAAAACAGATGAATTAAACAAATAATAATTTAGATAAAAATTTGAGTTTGATCTTACAAAAAATATTATTTTGACCTGATGGCTACCACAGGATCCAGCCGCGATGCGGTGTATGCAGGAATTATTCCGGATAATATTCCGATTAAGATACAAATAGAAATGGCAAGTGTAAGTATACCTGTAGAAATATAAACAGGGAAATTAAAGAGATTGGTAAGAATAAGGGTCAGCAAAAAAACTAATATTAATCCTATCAACCCTCCCATAATACAGATGATAGCAGCCTCCAGTAAAAACTCAGAAAGAATACTTCTTTTCCTGGCGCCAAGGGCCTTTTTGATCCCAATCATAGCTGTTCTTTCTTTTACAGTCACAAACATGATATTGGCAATTCCAAATGCGCCTACTACAAGGCTTAAAATTCCAATAGCCCATCCTCCAATGTTGATGCTTGAAAACAATGAACTCACTCTATCGCTAAAGCTGGTAATTTGATTTAGAGAAAAATTATCCTCCTGTGTCGGGCTTAGTTTTCTTATTGAACGCATTACACCTTCCAATTCATCTGCAAGGGCGGCGGAGCTTACATTGTCTTTTCCTTTTACCATAATTTTAGGGCCACTATTTTTTTCATTTATCAATTGCCTTCCAAAGCGGTAAGAAGAAATAATGCATTGATCATAATCCCA
>DATCMY010000219.1:0-8935 GCA_036565505.1 Hanamia sp. | reverse complement strand
CACAATAAAAGGATTGCCATTTTTATTTCGCCGCTAACGGAAAAGGTATATCAATTTACCTATAACGATAGTTTAAAAAATTATTATCCACGTGCTTCTGGCTGATCTGCATCTGTGCGAACCAAGTACTTACGTTAAAGTCAATTAAATAAAAACAGTAGACAGTCTCATAAGTTACCTACTTAGTTATACAAAATATACTTCAATGGTAAATAAAATAAAACCTTCCACAAAACTGTACTTGTTGGTTTTTATAATGTTTATTTCAATAATTGGAATAGGTATTTATGGTATGCGTGAAATGAAAATAATGAGCCGCAATACCCAAACACTTTATACTGACAGGGTGGTTCCAATGAACCAGTTATCCACCATTCGTTTTTATTATATTAATGATATTGTTTTTCCGGCACAAAATGCAAAGAATCATCAAATCTCCTTTAGCGAAGCAAAAAAGCAAATAGAGGAGGCACAGGAACAGATCAATACTCTTTGGAAAGCATACTTACTCACGGATATGACACAGGTAGAAGACCAAAAGGTAAAACAGGCAGAGATACTGATGAATCAATCAAATATAACGGTTGAAAAACTGAAAAATATTTTGAATAAAGGCGACATTCCTTCCCTTGATAATTTTATCAATAATGAATTAAATCCTGTTTTAAATTCTTTTATATCTATAATAACTGAGTTAATAAGTTTACAGGCTAAAGTTGGCGGAGAAGTATATCAAAACAATATTAAGAGTTACCATACTGCTTTAAGAAAATTTTTGTTTTTGATTTTTCTTTCTTTGGTTTTTGCATTACCCCTTTCTTATTATTTAGTAAGAAATATTCATAATTTAATAAATAGCCTTAGGGAGAGCCATAAAAAAATAAAAGAGAGCGAAGAAAAATACCGGGCATTTATCAGGTATGCCGGCGACTCCATTTATATACTTGATGAGACCCTGCATATAACTGATGTAAATGACAGCGGTTGCAACCTGGTTGGCTATTCCAAAGATGAACTGCTGAAAATGAAAATTTCAGACATCATAATTCCTGAAGAGCACCATGTACTTTCAAAAAAAGTTGATATTATTAATAAGGAAGGTGGCTCCGTACACGAAAGGAGATTAAAAAGAAAAGACGGTACGACTGTAGTTACTGAAGTGAATGTAAGAATCCTGGAAGGTGTTGGATACATATCCATCATAAGGGATATTACGGAACGTAAGATGGAAGAAGTAAAGCTAAGATTGAGTGAGGAACTTTATTACGGTTTGTTTGAAAACAGTGGTGAAGCAATCTTGTTAAACGACACCGAAGGGCATATTTTATCAGCTAATCCCGAAGCTTGCCGGATGTTTCAGCGAACAGAAGAGGACCTCTGCCAAATAGGAAGGGCCGGTATCATCAATCTAAATGATCTCCGCCTTGAGCCCGCGCTAAAGGGAAGAGAAAGAACCGGCTTGCTGAGAGCCGAATTAACTTTTATAAGAAAAGATGGAACCGTTTTTCCATGTGAAGTTAATTCAACTGTTTTTACCGATGCCCAGGGCGAAAAAAGAACCGTCATTTTCATTCACGATATTACCAGGCGCAAAATGGCGGAAGAAGAGATAAGGAAGAGTGAAGAAAAATATCGCTCTTTAATTGAGCATGCAGGTGATGGTATTTTTATGGTAGGTATGGATAGTTCGATTATTGAAGCCAACCAACGTGTTTGCGAATTAATGGGTTTTTCACGTGAGGAAATTCTAGGCATGAAATCAATAGAATTTTATCCACCTGATGAACAGGCAGCGCCACCGGATATAGATTTGGTAAGGCAGAGTCACACCCTTTTGAACGAAGTGAAATTGCTGCGCAAAGACGGCACAAAGCTGGATGTGGAAATTAACCGTAAGATGATTGACGGATTGGGCTACCTCGCTATTTTACGTGATATTACCCAGCGCAAACAGATGGTGGCAGAACTGGCAGAACACAAAGAACAACTTACCCTGTTTATTGAACACAGCCCCGCTGCACTCGCCATGTTTGATTTGGATATGAGGTACATTTATACCAGCCGCAGATGGGCTACCGATTATAACCTTGTTAGCCAAGTAATAATTGGTAAAACACATTACGAAGTTTTCCCCGAAATACCGCAACGCTGGAAGGATATTCATAAACGCTGCCTGCAAGGCGCTATTGAAAAGTGTGAGGAGGATGTCTTTACCCGGATTGACGGAAGTAAAGAGTGGTTAAAGTGGGAAATTCGTCCGTGGCACAAAGCAAGTGGTGAAATCGGTGGCATCATCATTTTTACCGAGACTATCACTGAACGCAAGCAGGCGGAAGAGGCTCTGTACAAAAGCAATGAACAATATTCCCTGTTATTTAACCAAATGCACAATGGGCTGATGGTTTTTGAAGTTATTTGTGACGAGAATGGAAACCCCGTTGACCACAGGTTTGTACAGGGTAATCCTGCTTTCGAGCAATTGACAGGAGTTCCGTTGAAAGAGCAAATAGGAAGGACAAGTAAAGATTTTGCAATTGGTTGGCCACCTGATTTAGTTCAACAAATGTACAAAGTGGCAATGACTGGGGAGCCAATCGAATATGAGCGATTTAATGAAACACTGGGGAAAGTTTTTGAGACCAGGGTTTTCTCGCCCCGCAAAGGATTTTTCGCACATATTTTTACTGATGTAACAGAGCAAAAAAAGGAAAAGGAAGAATTACTGAAATTTAAAAAGGCAATCAAATCTTCGGGAGAAATAATATTTCTTACTGACAAGGAAGGCTTATTCATATACGTTAACCCAGCTTTCACTACTAATTATGGTTATTCTTCTGAAGAAGTAGTAGGAAAATTAACACCGAGGATCCTGAAAGGCGGATTACGAAATCAAAGGCAGTACAAAAGTTTTTGGGGAAATTTATTGAACGGAAATGACGTAAGAGCGGAATATAAAAACAAAAGAAAGGACGGAATCCTGATAGATATTGAAGCATCAGCCAGCACGATATATGACCAGAGTAAAAAAATTGTTGGTTTTGTAGGAGTTCAACGAGACATTACTGATCGTAAAAAAATTGAAGAACAACTGGAATTAGCCGCTTCTATAATTGATTCAACAGATGATGCCATTATTAGTAAGACCGTTGATGGAATAGTAACTTCCTGGAACAAGGGAGCAGAAAAGGCATTAGGATATTCCGCAGCAGATATCATTGGCCGGCATTTATCCATTACCATTCCATCTACATTACTGGATGAAGAAGATGAGATATTGAAAAATGTCCATGCCGGGCATTACATTGACCATTACGAAACAAAGCGAATTAAAAAGGATGGAGAAGTAATTGATGTATCGCTTACGATATCTCCTATTATCGATTCACTTGGAAATATAGTGGGCTCTTCAAAAATTTTACGGGATATTACCGAAAGAAAAAGAGCAGAAGAAAGTATTAAACAATCCGAGGCCAATTACCGGCACTTGTTTGATCTCAGCCCTGCACCCATGTGGGTGGTTGATGAAGAAACGTATAGATTCATCCAGGTAAACAAAGCCTGCATTAACAATTACGGCTACACTGAAGAAGAGTTTGCAACTATGATAGTAGAGAATATTATTCCCAAAGACAATAAAACAGATATAAAAAATATCGTCAACAATAAAAATCAGGTAAACCGTTTTTTTATGAACGAGCACAGGCATGTTAAAAAATCAGGCGAGCTAATGGATGTAGAAATGTCAAGTATCCCTGTTGTATTAGGCGGAAAAAAGAGAATCCTGGGGATTGCAATAGATGTAACAGAAAAGAATCTGTACGAGCAAAAATTGACCAGTGCTGCGATTAAAGTACAGGAAGAAGAAAGGTATGAGATTGGGGGCGAATTGCATGATAATGTATGCCAGATATTGGTAGCATCGCTGATGTTTTTAGGAATGACAAGAAAATCGATTCCTGCTGAATCGAAGGAATATTTTGACCAAACACATCAATATATCACTTTAGCTTCTGATGAAATACGCAACCTTTCTCATCGTCTTGCCCCGGCTTTTTTTGATAACGCAACATTAGAAGATGCATTTCAACATTTATTGAAGAGTTTTAATATTGAAAATAAGTATGAAATCACACTGGATTTTGATATTGCATCTAAAAGCTATCCTGTGAGTCGCGACCTGCAACTAAACTTATATAAGATTTTACAGGAACAATTGAGAAATATTTTGAAACATTCAAGAGCTAAAAGCATAGAAGTAGGAGTAACAAAAAATGATAATGCCCTGCAAATGAGTATATCAGATAATGGTGTTGGCTTTGATGCTAAAGGTAGTAAAGGAGGTATTGGATTAGAAAATATGAATAGAAGGGTGCGGCTGTTTTCCGGTAAGTTTTTAATTCAATCTGAGGTTGGAAAAGGATGTAAGGTTATCGTTGAGATACCTCTTTCTGGCAATAATTAATACAGTTTTGGATAGTTGAGAAAGCAGAATATGGTTGAGGAAAGCGCTTCAGGTAATTGCTTCTATAATCAAAAGAAAGAAAAACAATGCGTAGCAATTGTCAATTAAATTCTACATTAAATTCAGTCAATAACTACAAAAGGCAATTCCTGTACTACTTACTTTTGTATCATGATTATTCATTCAATATCCGATAACCTAAAAATCCAATTTTAATTTCAAGAGTCTATCTGGTTTGCAATAATTAGTTACTCATTGATTTCCCTAATGACTGAATGAATTTAGAAAGATGGTGGCTAATTGATAAATTGGACCGAAGGTTATAAAAAAACCACCAGCCGTTGGTAACCCATGAAAACAAAAAATGTGATAGTTAAAATCTGTCACTTTTTTGTTTTATAGACAGGAGATCACCCGGATGCGTACACGGGAAGTTGGCCGGGGCCTGGATTAAATGGGAACATCCAGGACGGGAACGAAGAATTTTTATACCTCTTCTTCAAAATAGACTTTGTAAAAATTCATTTTCATTTTTTCATCATATCCTTTCTCAATAAGTTCCTTATTCCCGTGTATATAAATATGAAAATTCTTATCCAGCTTTAATACGCTTTTAAATACTCTCGCCTGCTTCTTTACGGCAGGGCCTGAAATCGAAAAAGAATCATTTAATTGGGTATCGAATTCTTCTTCATAATTCCTTTTAAAATTTTTGAATAATTCTATTCCCTGGGGATTTGCAATTACTTCATTTGAAAAATCATCCATATCAAAGCTTTCCTTCTCTTTAAAGTATTTTATCGAGCGGTTTAATAAATCTATTTTATCAGCTTTAGAAATTTCAAATTCTTCATCCATTTTCTGAGTAACAAAACTCTTATAAACACTTAGCGTATTTTGCGTTTGAGTATAATTGTCATTTCTGATTTTTAATTTCAAAAATTCATCTATCCAGTAAACTGCTTCGGAACGATTTGTTTGGTCAACTACGGCAACCTTATAGCCTTCACCTTTTTCGGTATTAAATATTAAACAGCCTTTATCAAGCTTCTTAATATTTATCGCTTTTTCTTCATAATTGATTTTAAATTCCCTGGCTTCCTGAAAGACTGTTAAATAGGGCTCTTTTGATTCTGATTTAAAAATACCAACAGCTTCTAATAATTCACCTTCAATTTGCAAATTGGCAAAATAAGTAAAATACAATTCTCCTGATTTTATTTTGGGATGATTGGAAATATCATATAAATGCTTTGCAATTTGCTGTGTGCTTTCATGAAATGTATCTGTCCCTTTGAAAATCATTTCTGCAAAGTGAAAAACTTCATTCAGGTTTAAATCACCGGTTGGATGGTATAACCGGTATATCTCATTTACTTTTTCAAATGGGCTAAGAAAGTACTGCATTAACAAGCCGTCTAATACTTCATCGTTAATGTTCAAGGAATGTTCAGATAAACTTAGCGTTTCGTCTAATAATTTATTCCCTGCTTTATGAATTGAAAGTTGGGAAAGCGATGCTTCAAAATATGAAATCATGTAATAATAAATTATGGCTTACATAAAAATTTTATTCCAATGCCAGTATCCCTGCAATTGGCAATCCATGATGATATAAACCATAAAATTTATATAGTTCTTATTCTTTAACGGTATGTTTTCATGATTTTTCAAGCCGGGATTTACAAACATAAATCTATTATCATAAAAATTTAATTTTCATGATCCCTCTTTGCTTTTCTTAATAATTTTCCCGCACTTATGTAATACATTCAAAAACTGCCTATTCTATTGCTTAATAAATAACAAACCAGTCTTATGCCCATTACTTTTTTCAATGACCAGTTTATAAAAACTAGAAGCCAGGCTTATTTTAGACGAGCCTCCATCGCCGTCCTGAACAATTCCATCTGCCCATGCAGCAGCAGCATTCGAAGTGAAATTAAGTGTAACAGGCAGGGATACCTGTGCTATTAGTGGAGAGGTAAACAATATAATAACAAAAAAAAGGAAATTTCTTTTCTTAAGAATTGGTTTAGAAAATAACTGCGAACAATGAACCGGAAATTTTTGATCCCTAAAGCTAATCCATCAACTAAATGAAAAACCTTCGTATGACATCGCTTTGAAGATGCTGGTGTTTCTATTTCCTTATTAAGGCATCAATCTCCAAGAGGCTGCCGCGGCCAGATATGGTTTCCCATGGATAAAGTATAGTTTTGACAAAGAAGTAATTGCTCTTCATTTTTCCATTTTTTTACATCAGAAAAATTTAGTTTACCATAGAATGAAATGACAACCATATCATACTCAGTTGTGGTTGCCAAAAATCGGGGAAAAACTGATTTGCTTTTTGGATGATTTGTATAAATTCCACTGGCTTTATTGTAGACTTCTTCGCAACAAATAAGAGATGAATATATTTGTAGGGAATCGCTTGTTGTTTTTTTCATCAAAATGGTATCCAACGGATCGCCACCTGGATTGGAGGGTGACTGAGCACTTATTTTTGCCGGGAATAAGCATATAGAAATTAGAACTATTGCCAACCATGTATTTTTTTTCATATACTTCAGCTATAAGGTGATTATATAGACAAATGTAAAGTGCGCAATAAGGCGTGGCTGTAAATTATAGAGGAAACTCTTGTAGAGAATTATTTACAAATATCAAAATTACCCAGCTTTATTTATGGGAAATGAAGCCCACAAGATTGAATCTTTTGAAAGGGCAGCAAGAAAATAGAAATTTATTTAGGACAAAATAACATTATGAACTTTTGCCAGGGAGTTAAGATCAACAATATTTTGACAACCCAATTTCTCAAAAATTCTTGCCTTATAAGTACTCACAGTAGATGAATGGAGACTTAATTTATTACAAATCTGGGCAACAGACTCGCCTTGGGCCAGATGCTGAACAATTTCAAATTCTATTGAAGATAGTTTGTCAAATGGATTTTCGGAAACCGGGTTAGCATGTAATTCTCTCAATAATTTTTGAGTTAACTCTGGGCTAATATATCGTTTATTGTTAAGTACAGTATCAATAGCTTTTATTATTTCGTTTTCGGGAGTTCCTTTTGTTAAGTATCCCATGGCACCTATTTTCAAATATCTTTTCGCATAAATATCTTCAGAATTAATGCTAAACATAATAATTTTAGATTCAGGCTTGTAGCTGAGAATATTACTTAAAAGGCCGAATGAATCTGTATTTGGCATATTTACATCCAATATTATTAAATCAAAATTATTTTGCCTTATTTTTTCATAGGCTGTATCTCCATCTATGGCTTCGTCAAATTTACAATGAGGAATGTGTTCTTCAATAATCTGCTTCAATCCCTTTCTTATAACGGAATGGTCATCAACAGTTAGAATGTTTGGCATATAGTAATCTTTACTTTTTTTAAAAAAGCTTTTATGCAGGCATAAATAAATATTATTTATAACCTATATAAAGTTACTAAATCGTTGAGATTATTGGTAGATTTTCCTCAAGGATAGCCGTGTAGGATTTTCAAGCTTCCGACCCTGCAGGATGCAGTCTGTAATTCCAAATTTTTTCTTTATTAATTTTTGGCGAGGTTGGTATTCCTATATTATAATAACCTTCAATCCTCTGATGGGAAACTCAATGAAAAGTTAAAGAGGGACACTGGAAATGGCACCAGAATTAAAAATAAAATTTGGATTGGAGATAGTTCTCTTATATTTCAGAGGAAAGAGAAGCTCCTAAAAACTCACGGTTCATTCTTGCAATATTTTCCACCGAAATTCCTTTAGGGCATTCAGCTTCGCAATTATAAATATTACCGCAGTTACCAAAGCCTTCTTTATCCATTTGGATAACCATGTTCATTACTCTTGTACGCCTTTCAGGATCACCCTGTGGCAACAAAGCCAATTGAGAAACTTTGGCACTTACAAATAACATGGCCGAACCATTGGGACAGGCAGCCACACAAGCGCCGCAACCTATACAGGAAGCCGCGTTAAAAGATTCTTCAGCCTTCGCCCTGTCAATAGGGATTACATTGGCATCGGGGGCATTACCTGTATTCACAGATACAAAACCGCCAGCCTGGATAATCCTGTCGAACGCTTTTCTATCTACCATCAAATCTTTTATTACGGGAAAAGCCGCTGATCTCCAGGGTTCCACTACTATGGTATCGCCATCTTTATAGGCACGCATGTGTAATTGACAAACGGTATTTTTCTGCCATGGGCCATGCGCCCTTCCATCTATATACATGCTGCATGCACCGCAAATACCTTCGCGGCAATCATGATCAAAAACAATAGGTTCTTTACTCTCCTGCACCAATTTTTCATTAAGCACATCAAACATTTCAAGAAAAGACATTTCGCTGGAAATATTTTTCACTTCAAAGGTTTCAAAACGCCCTTTAGAATTTTCATTCTTTTGACGCCATATCTTTAATGTAAGACTCATATTGCAATGTCC
>DATCMY010000218.1:0-7568 GCA_036565505.1 Hanamia sp. | reverse complement strand
ATTCTGCCCTGCGTGAAGGTTGGGACAATCCTAATGTATTTCAAATCTGTACTTTAAATGAAACAAAATCAGAAATTAAAAAACGGCAGGAAATAGGAAGAGGATTACGCTTACCTGTTAACCAGGCAGGCGACCGAATATTTGATAAAAACATCAACAGGCTTACAGTAGTTGCCAATGAATCTTATGAAGACTTTGCAAAAGCCTTACAGCAGGAAATTGAACAGGATTGCGGTGTAGATTTTAAAGGCAGAATAAAAGACAAATCAAAACGTGAAAAAGTAAAATTGGGAAAAGGATACGGCTCGGAAGCGTTTATGGAAATCTGGAATAAAATAAAATATTGTACCCGCTACAGTGTAAAATATGATACGGCAGACCTTGTGGTATTTGCAGCAAAAGCTGTAAAAGAAATGGCCGAAATAAAAAAGCCTACTATAAGATCAACAAAGAAAAAAGTGTTGATAACAGATGATGGCATTGAAGGGCAATTGTTAAGTGATAGCGGCGACGACAGCTATGCTTTGCGATTTGAAATACCTGATATGCTGTCTTACATCCAGGGGAAAACAGAACTAACCCGTAACACTATTTTAGAAATATTAAAAAGGTCAGGCCGGATAAATGAGTTACTCCAAAATCCACAACTGTTTATGGATAATGCTGTAATTGTTATTAAGTCGGTATTGTATGAATTAATGATTGATGGCATTAAGTATGAAAAAATCGGCGGAAAACTTTATGAAATGAAATTATTTGAGGACAATGACCTGGAAATATATATTGATCAGTTTACCCACAGGGTAAATGCGCCGGATAAAACCATTTATGAAAATTACATACCGCTTGATTCTTCTGTAGAAAATCAATTTGCCAGTGATTGCGAAACAAGCGAGGACATTGAGTTTTATTTTAAACTGCCATTCTGGTTCAAAATTGAAACTCCTATTGGGACGTATAATCCTGACTGGGCCATTGTAAAAAAGGGAGAAAAGAAAATATATTTTGTTGCCGAAACCAAGAGTGCGGGGCAGGAATTAAGAGGAAGCGAAAGAATGAAAATCAAATGCGGCAAAGAGCATTTCAGGGAATTTGAAGGAGTGAAGTTTGAGCAGGTAAGTAAGGTGGCTGAACTAAATTAGTATACACTCTGTTGCTTAATACAATAACAACTACCTGTAGGCTCAGTTTATGTGAACTGCCAGAGGTACTAAATGATAGAATATAGTAACGCTTTATTTACTTTTTCCAAACATTATCCTGCGGCGTATAATCCATAAAAATTCCACCATCCAATTCTATGGATCTTATATTTTTCTTAGTTGAAATTTTTAATAATTGTTCTTTTTCATTCTTTTTCCACGTTGCAGGTGTTTCATGTATTGATGCGGTTTCCCCATCCTCATAAATAATTTTTAGATCAAATGGAATGACGAAACCTCCCACATTTTTTACATCAACAGTATAATTTCCATTTTGTTTTTTTACATTATCTATTTTTAGATCAATATAGTTGTTGGTAAAAAACCAATTATTAAAAAACCAATTTAAATTTTGTCCGGAGCCGGCATTCATGGCATTAAAATAATCCCACGGAATAGGATGTTTACCATGCCATGCATCCATATAATGATGTAATGCTTTTTTAAATGTTACATCACCCAGCAAATCTTTTAATGCGAGATAACTTAAGGAGGCTTTGCCGTAAGAATTATTTCCATATCCTGCACCGCTTACCTGTGTTGACATTGAAATAATAGGCTGGTCTTCTTCTGCAGACGGATCGTGGATATAACGGTTGATGCGGAACATTTTGTAAACAGAATCAGCACGTGCTTTTCCAAATTCCTGCTGTCCGATCAGGTATTCAAAAGTAGTAGCCCAACCTTCATCCATGTAGGCATATCGTGTTTCATTGATGCCCATATAAAATGGAAAATAAGTGTGGGCAATTTCATGATCCTGTACCATTTGTGAAAATTTAAAATCACCTGTGGTAGCATCATTGATCATCATAGGATATTCCATATCGGCATGCCCCTGGAAAGAGGTCATTTTTGAAAAAGGATATGAAACACCCGGCCATTGTGTAGAAAAATATTGTAAAGAATGTTGAGACCATTTTGTGTAATAATGAAAATCTTTTGCTGTATCGTTGTAAGCGGATTGTACACTGGTCCGTCGATTATTTTTTGAATCTACCAAAACACTTGCTGCATCCCACACATAATTTTTACTTACTGCAAAACATACATCAGTAATATGTTTGGCAACAAATTTCCAGGTATTCCAGTCATTTTGTTGTGTTACTTTATGCTGTTGCATTTCATCGAAATTAGCAATATGAATTACTTCATCAGAAGTATAGGATTCTTTCAATCGATTGGCTATTGCAGGTTGCAGTATCTCGTCTGAGTTTAAAAGATCTCCTGTTGCCCATACTACATAATCTTTTGGCACTTTTACTGATAAGGTATAATCATTAAAATCGTTATAAAATTCCTGCCTGCCAGTGTGTGGTATCATATCCCATCCATTGTAATCGTCGTAAACAGAAACGCGGGGGTAACTGTACGCTACATAAAAAGTAGTGCTGTCTATTTGGCCTTCGCGTCCGCTCTGTTTCGACAATGGATAACTCCATGTTATATTTATTTCAATTGAAGTATGGGGTAACATTGAATTTTTTAACCTGATGGCTTCAACAGTTCCCCAGTTTTTGCTATCTATATGATAAGTTTCTTTATCGATAGAAAATGATTGGATATCCAGGCCAGACGTAAGGATATCAGGATTGGCATAGCCTGCACGGGGTGCAAGAGGTTTGTGGAAATTATTTACAAAACGTATAGCGATCAGGCGTAAGGTATCCAGGCTATTATTGGTATACACAATCTTTTCCATTCCCGATACAATCTTTGTTTCAGGAGTTACCATTACATTGATGTCGTATTTCCCTTCATTTTGCCAATAGTTTTTGCCGGGGTTTCCGTCCATTGAGCGGGTACCTTTTTTAAACGCGTTGGTTATGTTACGCGGCATGTATAATTGTTGGGCATGCACATAATTTTTACCAATAAAAAATAACAGGATAAAAGATAAAAGTAGTTTTTGCATAAAATGGGTTTTCAATTTTTTTCGATAAAAATAATAAAGGTTATTTGATAAGGTTGCTGATTTTTATAAATGGTAAATGATCGGGGTGGTAAATGATAAATAGGATAGGTTTAAAATTTATGATGATAATCTTCCAATTTAAACAATTTTAAAAATGGGAATGATTTATGTACTTACCTTAATTGTATATGCTATCATTCAAACCAGGATGCAGGGAAACTAAATAAAAAACCTTGCCTGGCAGCCTACAAAAAAAATAAAATTTATGGAATCATTAAAAGGAAAAATTGCACTTGTAACAGGTGCCGGTAAAGGCATTGGCCGTGCAGTTGCTATCGCATTAGCAAATGAAGGCGTTCATGTTGGCCTTATTGCCCGTACTGAAAATGACTTGAAAAGCGTATCCAAAGTAATACAGGCTTTGGGTGTAAATGCGGCTTTCGCAATTGCTGATGTCAGTGACATACAGTCAGTAAATAACGCGGTTGAAAAATTGCAAAAAGAATTAGGCAATATTGATATACTTATTAATAATGCAGGTACGGGTACCTTTGGTAAATTTTTGGAACTGGAACCGTCAGAATGGGAAAACCAGGTCAAGATCAATTTGTTTGGTGTTTATTATGTAACCCATGCTGTATTGCCACAAATGATCGAAAGGAAAACGGGAGATATTATCAACATATCATCTACTGCCGGCTTAAAGGGAAGTGCACTCACAAGCGCTTACAGCGCCTCAAAGTTTGGCGTTATGGGTCTCACAGAATCATTGATGCAGGAAGTGCGTAAACACAATATCAGGGTTACCGCCTTAACGCCCAGCACTGTTGTAACTGAACTTGCAAAAAGTGCCAACCTCATCAATAATAATGAAGAAAGACTGATGCAACCTGAAGATTTTGCAGAGTTGATGATTGCGCAATTGAAACTTAACAGGCGTGTTTTTGTTAAAGAAGCTTCCATCTGGTCAACTAATCCATAATTCAATCATGAATGTTGAATCATGATTTTTGAATAATTAAGCGTTCAGAATTCTGACCGACATTCTTGCACAATTAAAAAAAATAAATAGTTTTTAACAAGTGCTTTAATGAATTATAAAAACAAAATAGCGTTGAAAGCAGAAGCGGAAACTACCGGATTGAATTTATTCTTTATCAGCCTTAATTTATTTTAAAAAGAAAAAATGTGAATTAATTTTAAAGAAAAACGGGAATTGCTAAAGACAATAGCTCTTACCTTTACTATTTTATTTCATTAATTAATGGTGAATACAAATTCAAATGATACTTCCTTCAACCTGCAGCAGGAATTAGTACACAGTATTATTCATGCTTTTGGGATTCTATTTGGTATCATAAGTATTCCTATACTTACTGCAATTGCGGCAAAAAATGCAAATGTTACGGGGATTGTAGGCGCCGCAATCTATGGGTTCTGTTTTTTAATGTTATTTACATTTTCCACTTTGTATCATAGCTTTCAGCAGCCGCAGGTAAAAAGGGTACTGGAAATTTTTGACCATATCAGCATTTATTTTTTCATCGCGGGTACTTACACACCTTTTCTGCTCATCTATCTTAAAAATCCATTTGGAATTACTTTGTTGTCCATTTTATGGGGATTAACGCTACTTGGGATTATTTTTAAAATATTTTTTACAGGACGTTTTGAAATTGTTTCAGTTATCGTGTACATATCCATGGGATGTATCATGGTGGTAGGTGGCCGCAGATTTTTTACAGATTTGCCAACAGATGTATTGACCTTCCTCTTAATTGGCGGTTCATTATACCTGGTGGGTGTTATTTTTTATTTGTGGGAAGGGTTTAGGTGGCACCATGCCCTATGGCATTTCCTTGTATTGGCAGCAGCAGTTTGTCATTACGTAGCAGTTTTGCTTGCAATATAAATGAGCCATCTTCATGTTCATGTTAATTGAAATTGGTATTGCCAAATTTGAGATGTTGCTTTCAATGAATTATTTTATCTTACTATTTTTACATTAACCGCATTTGCTCCTTTGGGGCCCATTTCAATTTCAAAAGTTACCTTATTGTTTTCTTTTATAGGCTCCGATAATGAATTGGCATGCACAAAAATACTTTCCTGTGTTTCCTGGTCTTTGATAAAACCATAACCTTTTGAATCGTTGAAAAATGAAACAATCCCTTTACGGATAAGATCTTCAGGGTTATCGGGCTCATGTTTTGGTACACCGATCTCAATATCCTCAACATTTATGATGATTTTCTTTCTTGGATCCGGCGGCTTGGAAGAAAGATTGCCATTCTCATCCAGGTAAGCATACATGCTTTCCGGGTTATTATCGTTCTTGCTATTTTCCTTTCGCTCTTGTTTTTTTTCTGCTTTTTCCTTTTTGTCCTGTCGCTTTTTCTTTTCTCTTTCCTTTTTATTCCATGTTTCTGCCATAGTTCTGTACTGCTTTGTTTTAAATTATATAGATGAATAATTGGTATTAATCTGAAAAAAAGTGTTCAACTTTTTATAAGATTCGTATAAAGGTAGGCTAATGCCGAGTTTTTGTACGTAAAAGGACAAAAATTTTGCAAATTAATAATCTTCTTGAAATGGGAAGTGGCTACTTTGATATAAAAAAGTATTTTTTAATGAATGCCAAATACCGCAAATAAATAATTTTTATGCAGTTTTAAATTTTATCTCATTCCCCTTGTATCTACACTTCCTTTGAAGGATGGCCTGTCAAGAGTACGGTTGCCCGATATAACAGCGGGATCCTGCACATAAGTTTCGGGTAGTTGCCGGTTGAACGACCCGGTGGTAATATATTTAATAGCTTTTGCCAGAGATGCTTCTGTTGGGTCTCCCCAATTTTTGTCAAGGCCATCAGCAACAGGGCTGTCAATGGGTAATCCATTAAAATAATTTCCCGATCCACTGCTATTTTCAGACCTGAATGAAATGGGAAATACATACCAGTCGCCAACCGATATCGGGAAAAACCCTACAGGTTTTCCATCTGTATTAGAGGGGCCAATAAGTTTTACATCCATATAAGGTTTTAAATTATTGATCAATAATTCACTCGCCGACGCAGTACTTTGACTTACGATAAATAATATATGATTGGGATTCAGCGGACCTGTTTTTTTAAACTGAAGAGATGTATTATAATTCTGGTGTTTATCATTAAATGTTTCTTTCATCATAAGCCCACCATTTGCCGATGCAGGTGCAAGGTAATCGGCAAGTTTTTCCTGTACAGAAACATAACCTCCTCCATTATAGCGCAAATCAATTACAAGATCAGTCACATTTTGATTGGAGAAATAGTTCATCACCCGATTAAAATCGCTGAAAATTTTACTGGTATCTCCCAGAAAAGAATTGAATACCATGTAGCCAATTGTTTTTGAACCATAGTTATATACTGTATCTAAGTAAACAGGTTGCTGGGTATAATGGGCAGCTGTCAATGTTATATCAACCGAGGTGCCATCTGGCTTAATGAAAGTAAATGTAGAATTATCACTGTAATAAACGCTGTTCACAATAAAAGTTGCATTTGATGTGGTAATGTTGCTATTGCCATTAATTTTGGTAATGCGCCATCCGCGTTGAATTCCTGCAAGTCCGGCCGGGGCTTGCCTTTCAACCAATTTTACTCTCAAATCTCCTTCAACTCTGAAAAATACATTAAGCCCAAAATCGCCATTGGCGGAAGAAATATTAGTGGCAGTTCCTATGCCTCCGCTTAACTGATTCCAATCCGTTTTTTTTATTCCAAAACTCCACTTATCAACCGGTGCATTATAGCCCGGTTCAATACTATAATTTCTTATAGCCACCATTATTGCAGCGGGGTCAGCATAATTTTGGGCATTGAAAGTGCCAGGGATATTGCTGTACCATAAATAAAAATCTTTTGAAATAAGTAGGGTAGAATCTTTTATTTTTTGTAAAATAAGTGTAGAATCTATTGTTGGTGGAGTTGCCGCAACATCTTTAGTCTTTTTGCAGGAAATAAATGTTCCAGTTGCAAAAAAAATGATGAAGAGTAATTTTTTTTTTTGAAGTATCATAGTTGAGTTTGCGATTCTTAAAATTAGCAATTTAAATAAGTACTTATTATACGGATATTTTTTTAAATAAGTATTTAACACAATTTAATTATCTCCTGTTTCTTTTTCGTCATTTTATTGTAAATGACAAAAAGGATTAACATTTCAACAAATAAATATAACGGGTACTTTTCAGAAAACATAATACTCTTTTAATGTTTGCCCGGTAAATTATTTCTGCTGTGATAAATGATAAATCCCATTGTTTTATTTCTGTTTGGTAATAAATTTAATAAAAAACGTTCTATGGTAAAATTTAGTATTTTTTAGAATTAATCATTTGATTAAAACATTTGTTTAAATAAAAAATATTTCTCTACCTTTGTCCTGGATTATACTATAAGAAAT
>DATCMY010000217.1:0-8420 GCA_036565505.1 Hanamia sp. | reverse complement strand
CAATCTTTTTATTTCCAGGTCAAATTTATTTTGAAATGCATGAATATTTCTTAATGCCATGTAGTTCCATTCTTTGGGCAGGCGTGGCGTCATATCAAATGAGTTGAAGCCCGTGGGACGCATACCAAACATACCCTCAGTATAAATGCGGCAATACAACCCGCTTTCTGCGGAAAGATGACGCTGGTTACCTTCCGGATAAGCTTCCACAGCATACGGCACATGCTCACCCAGCAATCTTCTCTCTGAATAATATTGCAGGAATTTAAATGCTTTCTCCGTTTCACCCGCCGCAAATACGCCACGCAAGCCATATAAAGTGGAGCGGTCCCAAAAAGTTTTATCACCGGCAAGAGAAGCCAACCCGTCTTCCGTCCATAAACGCGGCGAAAACAATGCGGCAATAGTGCCATCTTTGCGGTCAAAAATATCCATCACCAATGGCGTTGTTATCCATGCACGCAACGTATCATTTCCCTTGTAATAGCGATAGGTTTTAAAGCCTTCCACAGTAGCGCCAAAATACTTTTCAATATTAGCCCGAAGCTGCTTTGCTTCCTGTTCATATTTTTTTATTTGACTAACGGGATCGCCTAACTGCTTTGCTAAAAGAGTACCAGATCTTAACGCATCATAATACAACGAACTTGTATTCAGGTTGGCATTGCCCGAAGGAAATCTTCCTTCCAGTTCATCTTTATTACTCCATACCACACCCTCGTCATTTAATTTCCGCTTGCAATATTCAAGGCACCATTCTATTAAAGGCATCAATACTTTTGCAGAATCAACATTGCCTAACGCTAAAGCATACCTGCCAGCGCCATAAGCTATCATGGCCATATCTCCCCTGTCTCCGGCTCCATGCCATGTTGCGTCGCCTTCAGCTATTATGGAACTTGGAATAGGTGTATACTCAGGGTTCATATACCGGGCAAACAAACGGTAGGCATTCATTGCTGATTTGTTTCCAATTGTATCTCCCAAAAAACCAAAAAACGGATTGATGTATTCGGCCTGGTCATTCGCCCATATAGCTGCATAATATCGCAGGCCACCAGGGCTGTGCATGAATCCTCCCTTAGTGTTGTATATACTTTCCGTTGCTCTTATTTTGGCGAAGGCAAACATGGTATTTAACAGCGTATCAGGTGTTTCCAGTTGCAGTAGAGATTGTATTTGCGCTACCCTGTTCTTTCTTGCATTTTCTTCCGCATCCACATTTGCTTTAATAATATCTGAAGTTTTATTTGCCGCCTGGTAGGTAACAGCAAACACTGCTGAATCGCCGGGTTCAACTGTTTTCAATCCATCATTAACGGTAGATATGATAAAGCTGTGAATCCCGCCACTACTACGTTCGGGGGCTGTCCTTACTACTTTGTACATGTATTCCATTTCAATTTTTAATGGCTGTTTGCCCGCGTTGGTAAATACCAGTTTTTCAATAGCCATTGGTTTATCTACTGATGGAAAAAATGTCCTCTTTAGCTTTAATGAACAGTCTTTCCCTATCTCACTATACACATCCATAATGCCTTTATGGCGAATACGAATTGCTCTTTCAGGCATATCAGTAGAAACAGTTGCATTGTAAACGCCTGCTTTTAATAATTTATCATTAATCAAAATTCCCGGAAGGTCATCATCATTAACGCTATACATCATAGAAGCAATGGTACTAACAGGCAATAGCCTGAACGTTGGAAAAACCATCGTTCGCACAAAAGAAGGCTTAGCGTTGCTGTCAACACCATATTGCATCCAGAGAGAAACTTTTTGGCCGCTCATTTCAATATGATCATAGTGGGGCAGCCTCCTTTTAATCGCCCATTCGATACTTCCGCCAGGTTGTATGCTCCAGCGATCAAGCTGCTTTGGTAAATTGACCTGGCCAAAAGAACAGGTGCCGGCAACTATCCCAATTAAAACAAGAAACAGATTTTTTATTGATAGCATATCTTTTTGTTGAAGGTTAAACCTATTGTAAGGATGATTTACCATAAAATTCATCCCGGCAATACAACAGGTTGTATATTATTCAAAAATATTTTCACAAAAACATCGGCCCACCAAAGTGTATTATCTGAAAATAATTTTAAAGGCATCATTACAAATCTTTTCGACCGGCATTTTTTATAAAGGTATTTTTTACTTCTTTAGTATGCGAAATATCTATGTCCTGTACATTTTTCAAAATAAAAGAGGATGCTCCGTCGGTTTTTTCTGCCTGGATGTCGTAAAGAATCGCTCGCTTCACATCATCTAAAATAAAAGGCGGCCGGTAATCATCGTTCATATAACTTACCTGCACGTCATGCATTTTCAGATTTTTTACATGCCGGATATAAAAGCCATAAGATGGCATTACTTTCCAATTACCGGGCTCAGGATAATCTTTTTCATATTCGGGGACAACCCGATTTGCAGAATCTTTCGGTCCCCCTCCTTTATAATAAATTCTTATATTGCTTAATTGTAAATCTTCAATATCGTGACCCTGAAGGCCGCTGATAATAGCACCTTGTTTATCGTCAACATTATAGGCAACAAGATTGCTGATAATAATTCTTCTGCAGGTACCAATTGGAATGGTATCAGGGCCTCTCATTCTTGCTCCAAGGCGAATGAAAATAGGGGCATTCCCGATATCACGCATTGTGATATTGGATATAGTTACGTCCTCAAGCAAAGCGCCATCAACCGTTTCCAGCGCGAGGCCACGGCAATATTCAAACACACAATTGGTGATGGTAATATTTTTGAATCCACCATTTGATTCTGTTCCGAATTTTATTCGCCCTGTTGGCGCATGATTTTTCGCATCTGTTCTTTTGAATGTTCCATCCAACAATGTACCTTCGTCATAGCCACTTACAAAGCAATTTGTAATGGTAACATTTTCCGTAGCTTTCGAGTAGCCCAGACCGAAAGAGCTCTTTAAACAAATACCATCGTCAAAAGGAGAGTTCACAGAGCAATTGGAAACACGAACGTTCTTACAGCAATCAATATCGAATCCATCTCGGTTCGTATCTACTTTCAGATTATCTATGGTAAGATTATCTACGCCTGTCGCCAATATTGCAAACCATCCTCCATGTAAAATTGAAATATCTCTTATTATAACGTTGCGGCAAAGCAAGAGGCTGATGGCTTTATTGGGCTTGCCATCGCCATTTCTTCCGCTTCTTACCAATCCCTTTCCCCATATAGTGCCTGTGCCTATGATGGAGATGTCGTGCAAATTTTCACCCCATATAAAACTGTTATGCCAATGACTATGTCCATAATCCTGATAAATATCGTTTACACTTTTCTCCGGTTTATCAAATTCAGCGGAATCCGATGCGGCAATTAAGGTAGCTCCCTGATCGATATATAAACAAATATTACTTTTAAGACGAATGGAGCCACTGAGGTAATTTCCCGCTGGAAAATAAACCGTGCCTCCTCCAGCAGCGGCTGCGTCATCAATTGCCTTATTTATAGCAGCGCCATCAACAGTAGTTCCATCGCCTTTAGCGCCAAAATCTTTGATGTTATAAAATACTTTCACACTTTGAGCTTGCGTTGCTAGGGAAAAGCCCGTTGCTATTAAGAGTATGAAAATTGTAACCTTTTTTGATAAATGCATCATGATAATTAAAAATTATTATTAAACATACGTTTACTTCCAATTCTTACCACCCGGGGTTTTGAGGATAAGGATCACCAGTGGTGGTAGCGTCTATCTGTGTCTGTGGTATTGGGCGAAGTATATGCTTATCTTGTATATTTGGCCCTGCCTCTGGATTATGCAACCTCACTCTTTCCAATAATTTTCCAGTTCTAACCAGATCCCACCATCTCATATTTTCACCACATAATTCTCTTGAACGTTCATCAAGAAAGAAATCAACGGACAGGTCAGAACCTGATACATCCATTGCCTGTGGGTCACCCGTAGGATATGCGGCCCTTTCACGAATTGTATTCACATATTTAAGCGCTTCCTGTATCTTACCCGACATGAATGCTGCTTCAGCAGCAATAAGATATGTTTCAGCTAAGCGATACACAATAACAGGCCTGATGGATGGAGAATTAAGATCTGCACGTTTTGTATCAAAATATTTAAACATAGCAGGCGATAATGCATTGGTATATTTACGGGGAGGGATCAGCAGGTATCGTGAGGCTTTTATTTGAGCATCAGTTACATCATATCCGGGCATAAATATGGCGGTATCACCTAATTGAAATTTAGGCTGACCAGACACTGCATCAGCAGGGGCGCCGGGTGGCAACGGGCTGGGCCATTTAGGAATCGACGAAGCATTATTACAATACCAAACTGTTTGAAAGGTCTTGTTATATCTTGTATCATTCACTCTTTCCCCGAATACAGTATCCACTAACCAAAGAGTGGGTACGCACCTGATATAAGGACGACCATATTGTGTACTTCTCATCATGCCCGGTTGCTTTTCATATTGCGGCACCCACATGTGATTCAAAACATTATCTGCGCCACCGCTATTATTAGGACCATTAAATGCAATGTTAGAAGTATGCTGCACAGTCCATAATACTTCACTGTTACCTTCATTTCCTTCGGCATATATTTTTGAAAAATCAGGTAAAAGGCTTAATCCCAAAGATGTACTGGAATTAATTAAATCTGTTGCAGTAATATAAGCGTTCGTATAGTCATCAGCCTCTTTTGCTTTTGATCCGGCTCTGGTAAGATATACTTTAGATAGTAGATGTTTAGCTGCCGCTGCTGTAGCCTTTCCAGGCAATACGCCGTTGGATCTGGGACCAGCAGGCAGTATAGCTATGGCATCTTTCAAATCCTGAATAATAAATTTATAAACATCAGCCATTGGTGCACGGGTGGCAGAGGTAGCAGGAGCAGATTGAAAATTTTTATTTAAAGTAACATCACCATAAAATTGTACAAGGATGAAATAATAATTAGCCCTGAGAAATTTGGCCTCTCCTACCATCTCATCTTTTGTAGCTTGTTGAAGATCTACTTTGGGTGCATTATCCACTATACCATTACAAGTATTAATAAAGGTATAAGCATCTTTCCATATTGCAGCTACTGTACCATGTGATGGAGTATAATTGCTACTGTATAAATTAATATCACTATTCCCGTCAATACCCCTTCGAAATTCATCCGTTCCTATAACTGTCATTGTAAACAGATTCTGATTTCCCCAAAAATTACGCATTCCTGCGTATGCTGCATCTAAGCCTTGCTGTAAGCCCTGGCTTGTTCCAAAAAATTGAGGAACAAGAATGGATTTTGGGTCTTCAATAAGCCGCTTATTACATCCGGTAATTACTGTAAAAAAAGTAATACCTAATAAAACAAGTATTTTTTTCATAAAAAAATTTTTATAAATTTTAAGTTAAAATGACAAGTTCACACCAAAAATAAAAGCCCATGTGGGAGGCGTATCAATACCCACGGTACCTTCACCTTCCGGATCTAAACCACCTACTTTACGATAAGGTGAAAAAAGAATGAAAGGATCTGATGCAGTAATATACAGCCTGCAAGACCTTGCACTGAATTTATTCAGTATTGCTTGAGGAAGGTAATAACCTAGACTCATGCTTCTTATCTTAACAAAGCTTCCGTTGAAATAGCCCAACGTAGAACGATAGGCTGGATTTGTGGCCGCTGCATTGGGCTTAGGAAAATTATTCTGATGATTGACAGGAGTCCAGTAATCGGTTTTTAAGTTATTATAGGTTCCCTGATAAGTATTCACAAAATTTCCTCCTTCAAGACTGCTGTTTAGCGTACTTCCTATTCTTGCAAAAGCTACCACAACAAGATCAAAGCCTTTTAATCCGAAACGGTTAGTTATTCCTCCTTCCCATTTGGGTTGGCTGGTACCAATTATCATCCTATCGTAAGTGGCATCTATTTTTCCATCAGGTTTTCCATCAGGACCACTCAAATCTGCCACTCTTATAGTTCCTATTACTGAGGAAGGTCCGGTAAGAGTCAACCCTAAACGCTTAGCTTCAGCACTATCCCCCGGAGTGTTTTGCCAAATGCCTACTTTTTTATAATCATATATTACATCCAGTGGCTGTCCTATAAACCATCCATTAGAAACATCTTTTGAAACACCATCTGCCAGTCGTGTTATTTTTCCGCGATTAATAAAGAAATTAATATCACTTGTCCAACTGAAATCATTTTTAGTACGGCCCTGAATGTTAACAGTGTTTACATGAATTTCTATACCCTTGTTTTCTGTTTTTCCTACATTGGTAACAATCTTATTTGGGATACCGGAAGTTGGCGGCAAAGTCTGGGGTAATAATAATGAATTAGTAAACTCCTTATATAATTCCAATGATCCCGAAATACGGTTTCCCAAAAAGCCAAAATCTAAACCGATATTTGCTGTTGATGTATATTCCCAAGCAAGTGTAGGGTTTGGTGCATTGGTAGGATAAGCCCCGGTAGTGGTTACCGTTCCATAATTATATACTAGTGATGATAACGAGCCTAAAGTCTGGTATGCATTAATGGCAGTATTACCTACTCTTCCATAGCTAGCCCTTAATTTTAAGTTGGTAATAAAATTGCTTCTATTTTCCATAAAGGGTTCCTTAGTAATATTCCATGCCACTGCAGCCGAAGGAAAACTATGGTACTTGTTTCCGGGAGCCAGCCGTGATGACCCATCTGATCGCATTGTAAGCGTAAGTAAATAACGTTCATTATAGCTATAATTAATCCTGCCCATATAAGAGATAATGTCCCATTTCTCATAGCTTCCCGATCCTGATAAATTAGCACCATAAGTTGGATTATAATAAGCAAGATAATCGGCTGCAATATCGGTGTTATTAAAATTGTTGGACTGGCTATTTTGTTGTTGTAAACTATATAAACCCGTAAAATTCAATTTATGTTTTGTCCCAAAAGTTTTATCATAGGTCAACAGGTTTTCAAGTGTATAATTTGTTCGAAAGTTTGTTCGATTAGAAGATGCTGAGCCACCCTTGTTAACTCTATAAGAAGTTTTGCCGGCATAATAATTCCCATATACATCACTCCTGATTTCGGCACCTGCATTAAAACGGTATTTCAATCCTTTCCAAAGATTCACTTCAAGAAATAAAGTAGTGAATGTTCCAAATCTTTTCCTGTTTTCAACAGCAGCTCCAGGAATAAGATCGCCTAATGGATTCCAAACCTGGTTGGCACTTCCAGGCACATAGTCATTCACCAAATTCCCTGAACTGTCATAAGGCGAAACCAGTGGGCTGGCTCTTAATGCCTGTGCCATAGGGTTAGCACTTTCCCCATCTCTTAAAGTAAAAGTATTTAATGAGCTTAAGCCCGCTTTAATAAATTTTCCTAATTTCTGATCTATACTCAACTTAACACTATACCTCTTAAATTCCTGCCCGGGATAGATACCTGTTTGATCAAAATATCCAAGTGAAGCATCATATTGGGTAGTTTCTGAGCCCCCTGTTATACCTACCTGGTGATTGGTCATGAAACCTGTTTGATATACCAGCTTTTGCCAGTCTGTATTACGTCCGGTCTTAAGTCCTTCCAATTCTTCCGGAGTGAATGTTCCGTCTGTCAAAAACTTAGGATCATCAATGCCCGTGTACGTTGTTGGGTACGCATTTACTCTTGCCCATTTCCTCAATGTAGCTAATTCTTCGCCGCTCATTACAGGAAAATCACGAGTAACATTTGTTTCGCCGGCATAACCACTGTAGGTAAAAACCGCTTTGCCTGTTTTCCCTCTTTTAGTACTAATTAATATTACTCCATTCGCACCTCTTGAACCATAAATAGCGGTAGAAGATGCATCTTTAAGAACTTCTACTGAAGAAACATCGTCCTGGTTAATATCATTAAAACTTCCATCGAAAGGTATTCCATCGACAACGATTAAAGGATCGTTTGATGCGCCTAATGACCTTGAACCCCTTATTAAAATATTAGGAGTAGTACCAGGCTTACTGTTAGCCCCTCCTCTTTGTATATCAATACCAGCGCCCTGTCCCTGCAATGCTGAAGCTAAATTAGATGCAGGAACATCCTTAATTGATTGTTCATTAATGGAAGTAATGGAACCGGTCACGTCAGATTTTTTTCTTGTTCCATATCCCACAACTACTACCTCATTGAGTTCGTTTTTGTTTGTAATTAACTGAATAGAGAGTTTTGGCGACCCTTTAGTTCCAATCTTAATTTCTTTATCAATAAAACCTATGTAAGAAAGAAGAAGTGTACTGTTTGAAGGCACGTTAATTTCAAATTGTCCGTCACTTCCTGAAGTAGTTGCCACATTGCTGCCCTTTACTAAAACAGAAACACCCGAAAGAGGCTCTCCGTTTTGGCTGGTAATAAATCCTTTGACTGGGATTGCTGATTG
>DATCMY010000216.1:0-6159 GCA_036565505.1 Hanamia sp. | reverse complement strand
GTTTATTCAAGTTTAAAATAACCGGAATTAAAAAACTTTAATAGTAACGCATAAAATTATAAAATAAAAAACCTGGTTGTCCTGGTGATGATCTTTTGTATCATCACTTCATTTGATCATTACCACTACCCCGTTTTTTCCATTAATGGCTATGCTGTTGTTCTGCCTGTTCACTGTAACTCCCGGCGATTTTTCTAACACATCCAGCGCTGTACCGCCGGCATCAGTAATACTGTTTTTTACATTTATAACCATTCTGTCTATCTTCTGTTCAAACATTGGTTTTTTACAGCAATGGTTATATCCTTTAATTTTCCATCTGCATTTTTTAGAGAAAGATCCCCAATATCTGTTTCTTTTTTATCAGCAGTAATTTCAAAAAGGTTTGTGTACACCTGCGTCATCCCTGTGAAAGTTGCAGTAATAATATATTTCCCGGTTTTCATATTTTCGAAAAAATATTTTTCTGTGGCATCGGTAATCATTCCTTTAATTAAAGATGAGTCAGCCGATCTTAATAACAGCACATTGGCAAATTGCAAGGGCTTGCTATTTGCATCTTTTATTATACCCTGAATTGATTGTGCCTATAATTGCTGAAAACTTAAAAATAAAAACACATTTATTGATAGGAACAGTGATGGTTTTGGATGCATACACTGATTTACAAAATGAATAATCTTAAGGATTATTATTTCATGATTTGCAACTTAATTTATCAGTAGGATATATTGAAAGTTAATTTCCATTGCTAAAATAATCTAATTATGGTGAAAATATTTAAATGGATTTTAATTGCATCCATCACAAAAGAAATCTTCCGGAACTTTCTTTTGTAAAAAAAGGAACTATCTTTGTATTGTCAATTTTTGATATAAACCAACATCCAGCTTGGTTTTACTACCTGTCCACATTCCTATAGAAAGTCTGTACACCTAATTTTAATAATTGAGTATGAAAGGACTTTTACTTATTCTTATTCTTCTACATTTTGTATTTGGTAAAGCGAATTGCCAATCATTTACAATTGATGAGTTAGTTACTTTGGCTAATATGCCATCAAAAAATATTGATCACTACATGTACAAAAAGGGATTTGTACTATCCGGCAGCATATCAGATAGTGTTACAATGAGTGCAGGGTTTATTCAAAAAAATAAGTCAGGCAAAAAATCAATTGAGCCGAAAAGAAGTATTGATATAGATATAAAGGATGGTGTAAAATATTTTACATTACACACCACAGCATTAAATGAATTCCAGGATGGTGAACAAAGATTAATAAAATCAGGATTTATTTATGACACCCAAAAAGTTGTAACCAGGGAGCCTTCTATGCTTTTTCAAAAAGCAAATATTACGATCCGTGCAAGCAGGCATGTTGTGGATCGTATTACCCAATATAGTTTTAATTTAACCCAGAAATTAGTTCCTTCTTCATTAACTTATGCCGAAGACCTGCTGCAGTTTGATTCTCACGAATTTCTCACAAGTTTTTTTGGTGTAAAGAATATAAAAAAAGATATGTATTATCTTTCTGAAAAAGAATTGAAAAAATGTTCTGTATTATTTAGCGGTACTCCACGCCAGGTTGTTTTTGTTTGGGGCGATGACATTAATCTTAACAATCTTGCATATATTCTTGTAAGCAATGTACTGCCAACTGAAGGCGCCAAAAAAAATAATCCATTGTCTCAAAATAATGAATGGCAATTGAAGAACGGGATTTACCCTGGCATGGCATTAAAAGATCTTTTGAAAATAAATGAAATGGATTTTGATATTTATGGTAATAAATCGGAGCTGGCATTTATTGTAAAACCAAATGAAGAAGGAAAAATTGATTTTAAAAAAACTGCTGTAATGCTAAGTTGTCATGATTGTTATGATAATAAAATATTTGACCAAAAAATTGTTAGTGCACTGGATGTTGCAAAAGCAAATCTCCCAATGCGTGTTTTTGATGTTGTAATTTATACATCCCGTAATTGAAAATAGGTTACAGCTATAGGAAAAAAGATGTAATTTTTTTTTCGTTACCTGGTTACTTACAATTTAGTTCGCTCGGTTTTCATTTTTATTATTCTTTCGTACGATTCATTTATTCTTTCTTTTGATATCTTTCCTTCTTTTAATAATTCCAGAAAAATATTTACAATATCTGTAGCGCCGTTTGGCATCACGCCTGGTATTCTTCCTGAGAATAATAAAACATCTATGCCTGCATTTACTGATCTTTCAATGGATTCTTTCAACCCATATTCTGCGCTGATGGCTTTCATATTCATATCATCAGAAAAAATAACACCATTAAAACTCAACTCTTTTCGTAAAAGACCAGTGATTATTTTTTTAGATAACGTTGCAGGATTTTTGTCGCTGTCTAAATTTTCATTTACAATGTGCGCTGTCATAATAGCCTTTGCCAGTCCGGATTTTATTAATTTTCGGTAAGGTTCAAGTTCGCGGACATTCCATGTTTTACTTACATCGGTAAGTCCCAAATGCGAATCTGTTGTTGAACTTCCATGACCAGGAAAATGTTTCAGTGCGGTATTTATTTTAAAATAATTATGCGATAAAATAATTTGTCTCGCATGTTTAATGATAACATCAGTGTTGGCTGAGAACGTGCGCTCACGGGAACCAAGAACAGGGTTGGTTGCCATAAAAATATCTACCACAGGAGCAAAATTTAAATTGAAACCTAAGCGTGATAATGTAAATGCAATATTATCTGCATAATATTTTGTGCTGTCAATGTTATCCAACTTCCCAAGATATTCTGCAGATGGCATCGGCGGAAAACCATACTTTGTTTTTAAGCGATTGACCTGTCCTCCCTCCTGTGTTATTGCTGTAAACAATACGATAGGTGCGGCAGCCTGGAAAGTATTTATTACTTCCCGCATATTTTCTGAAGTGTTTACAGGTGTTAGGTTTGATTCGTAAAAAGTAATTCCACCAACTTTTCCATCTTTAATGTCTTTATAGAAATCACTTGAAGTATCAGCAAAGGTTCCGCTAAAACCGATCATGATCATTTGCCCGATCTTATAAACTGTACTATCCTGCGTTTGGCTAAAAATGCAATAAGGAATGAGTAATAATAAAATTGAAAGTTTTATTTTCTTTACAGGCATTATCTAATTTTTATAAAGGTAAATTATGCACATTATAAAATTTGTTTGTCTAAATAAAATGTTGGGCAGCATTTTTGAATGCTATTAGGGAAAAAATATTGTTATGAAAAAAATATTTGCAATAGTGGGAATTATATTCCTGTTTACGGGATGTGTTTCCAAAAAATTATTTCGCCAATCTCAAATGGAAACTGCAGGCTTGCGACAAGACAGTATCAGGCTGGCCAATAACATTATCTCGTTACAAAATAATATTACTTCCCTGGAAAATAATATTGCTGCTCAAAAAAATAGTATCAATGATCTTAACAAAAGGATTTCAAGTCTATCTAATCAAAACAGCCAGCTTGGGCAGCAAACCGCTGATCAACAAAATCAGCTAAGCCTTAGCCAGAAAGAGTTACAAAGACAGCAACAACGGCTACAACAGTTGCAGGATATTTTGCAACAACAGCGGGCGCAATCAGAAATGCTTAAAAATAAAATGCTGGAAGCATTAAAAGGGTTTAATTCAAATGACCTTTCCGTGGTACAGAAAAATGGTAAAGTATATGTTAGTCTTTCAGAGAATTTATTGTTCCCTTCCGGAAGCGCTGTTGTAAATCCAAAAGGTGTTGACGCCTTATCAAAGCTTGCGGCTGTACTTAATTTAAATGGAGATGTAGCCGTAAATATTGAAGGGCACACAGATAGTATCCCGATTCGGGGACGTTACCAGGATAATTGGGATCTCAGCACCGCACGTGCAGATGCAATCGTTCGCATATTGGTAAATACATACAGAGTAGATCCAATAAGAGTAATCGCATCAGGTCATAGTTATTTTGATCCTGTTGAAAGTAATGCAACTCCAGAAGGCAGAGCAAGAAACAGGAGAACAGAAATTATACTTTCGCCCAAGCTTGATGAAATGTATAAGTTGCTTGAAAAATAATTGTTGAATAGATAAAAATTATTATACAGAAAAAAAGCTGTCTTAAAAATTGCTTTTAAGACAGCTTTTATAATATTTAGAAACCTTGTGAACGTTTTATTGTGCAGGCCTGTTAACTTCCACTATCAATACTTTAGTAGTTTTATTACCTATATTTTTTACACCATGCACACTCGCAGGCATTACTGTAGCCATTCCTTTTTCCATTTCCATTGTCTGCTTCTTTCCATCCTTATCAGTAAATTCTGAATTGCCGCCTTCAATAATATAGATGGCATTATCAGGATGAGCATGTAAAGTAGATGAGGCGCCGGGTGCATAGGTTGCCATCAACACTCTTATGTTCATGGTATCTTTTATTATTTTATAAAGTTTTGGGGCAACTTTTACCGCGTCCATTGCAGCGTCTGTAGTACCCGTATTATTTGCACGGTTAACTTCAACCAAAATAGCATTGGCTGTTGTTGTACCAATATTTTTTACACTGTGCGAGCCTGCAGGTAATATCATTGTCATACCTGGCACTAATTGATTAACCTGTTTGCTTCCATCCTGCATAGTAAATTCCATTTTAGCACCATCAATAACATACAGGGCATTATCAGGATGCGAATGCATGGCAGATGAATCTCCCGGTTTATACATGATCTTTAAAATGCGTATTCCCATTGTATCTTTAAGAACCTGGTAACGATCGGGTGCTACTTTTGCAGCATCCGTGGTTTGGGTGGTAGCAGAACTATCCATCTTTGTAGTTTTTGTACTATCAGTTGATGAATCGGTGGAACTTGTTTTCTTATCGTCCGAATTACAGGCGATAAATAAAAGCGGTAAAATGAACGCAATTAGTTTTGACATGACATTTTTTTTCATAATAATATTTTAATGATGAATAAAAAGAGGTCAGCCGGGAGTTTTGAAAAGGAAGGATTAATTTATAAATGTAAAATAAATATTATTATAAAAAATTTTTTTTTCTTGTCTGAATTGTTTCACAAAAAATCTATCTTGATCGAATGTCAATTTTTTAACAGCCATTTTCAGCCACCAGCCTACTAACCACAATGGCAATCGTATAATAAAGAAAATATAATAAAAATGATCTCTTACTTACCGAAGTGAAACAAAACTCACAAAACCACTAACTGCCGGCAGATACTACATCTTTATTTTTCCACTATCACTGTATCTGCAGAGGCTCCAAGGTCTAATAATAATTCAACGATGTCTTTTACAAATTTTTCAGGGCCGCATACATAAAAATGAAAACTGAAATCACGGATATTTTCAATAAGAAAATCCCTGTCAATTCTTCTTTCCCTAAAGCCGATTACTCCCTGCCGCGTAAAAACATTCATGTAAGAATGGCCCAACATTTTTGTGAGCTCTTCACCAAGAATTATATCAGCAGCGGTTTTATTTGAAAATATTAAAGTATTTCCAGGCAGTAATTTTTTGTGTTTGTGCAATGCACGAAATATAGCAATGAATGGTGTAATGCCCGCCCCGCCTGCAATAAAGATACCCGGCCCTTTGTATTGAATGGAACCAAATACATCATGAAGGATAAGTTCTGCACCTGCATTAGTTTTTCCCAACTGATGGGTAACTCCATTATGATCGTTATAAATTTTAATGATAAATTCCAGCAAGGGCCATTCAGTAAGAGAAGTAAATGTAAAAGGCCGTAGTTCATCTTTCCATTCAGGTAGATTGATGGATAAGTTAGTTGCCTGCCCCGGAATAAAACTAAAGCCTTTTGGTTTCTCAACCACAAAACGTTTTACATCATGACTTATATAACTGCACTCCAGGATTTTTACAATATGCTCTGTCATTATACAAACATACTATGAAGTACATTACAGAAGAATACTATCTATGTAAATCATGCTATGCATGCACCGGCGGCGGTAGTGTTTAAAAATGAGTAGTAAATATTAAGGATTTTTTAAAATAAATGTAAATTTATTCTCACGTAACAACCCTGTTTAAAACAATTTTTCTTTCTGCCTTAGTTTTAAAACACACACGAGACTGTAAAACAAAAAAGTATGATCCTGTTTTAGCTTTATCATTTTG
>DATCMY010000215.1:0-9667 GCA_036565505.1 Hanamia sp. | reverse complement strand
CTTTTTTTAAGTCTGATTGCATTTCATTTACCCGCACGAAGAAATATAGTACCTCATCGTCAAGATTAATACCGTATTCATTGCGGTAATGTGTTCTAAATTGTTCCAGGATTTTCTGATATTCAGTCATATTTTTCATAGGGTGCTATTAAGGAATAATGAAGATTTTTAAGGATTAATTCGGTCAGTTGAAGATTTTTGAAGATTTTAAACCTTTGTCATTTCCCTTTTAATGATTGTTTTAGCAGCAAATGAATTATATCCAATGAAGCCCATGCCGTTTCGGATATTCTCTGTAATTATTTGTCCTGAATTCCTGTCAACATGAATATCTCCAAACCGTACAACCTTTGAAATATATCCTTTTGCTTTTTTAGCAAATTCATTTAATTCATCGATCAAAAGGTTATAATTCTGGAAGGTCAATTCATTCAGGTACATAACTATTTCAAATTTTCCCTTAACGATTTCTGTAAGCTTTTTCAGGTAATCAAAAGTGCTTGCGTAAGATGTGCCGCCGCATAGGATAACATTAAATACAAATTTTGTCTTTAGTTCTTTTTCAAATTCCTTGAATTCATCTATGCTAAAGTCAAGAGAGAATAAAGAAGGTAATTGTTCACTTTCCGGAGCGCCAAAATCAATATAGATTTCATCAAAAGGTTGCCCGTTAAAGGCCTGAAGCACATCATAAAGTTTTTCACGTTCAATCTTTTTCAGGTTATCAAAGATGTCAACAGAGAATAACCGGTTAGCTTCCTGCTGCGTTAAAAAATGAAGCTGCCTGGTTGAGGTTTGCGTTGAACTATCAAGATCAACAAAAGCGGTTTTTTCATTTTTTTCATGTTTGAGCGCCTGCAGGTAGGTAAGCATTGATTTGCCTGCTCCTCCTTTACTTTGAATGTTGAAATAAAATGTCTTCATGATTTTTATTTTTATTGTTTTTTTAATTAAGAAAATGGTATGGAAATTTTATTTAATCACTTTAATAAGTGCATTGCCTTGTTTTAATGATTCGGCGTTGGATGGTTTAAAGTCCCGCCAATCTTCTGAGTGTTCCGCAGCTTTCTCCTGTTTAGATTTTTCCTTCTGAAATAAGGAAGTTGGAAGAGAAACGGAACACTTATTTTTTATCTTATAGCGTTGGTGCCAGGACCAAAAAGTTTTCCGGTTAATTGCACCATCCGGAATTGAAAACCTATCAATGATATTTTTTAAAAGTATCCGGGGTTTGGCGCTAAGAATTTCCTCTTTTGAATAAACGGTATCAATCAAATCGAACTTACCATAGTCTTCAGATAATATTCTCTCCCTTATATTGGCATCATTTATTTTGTCTTTCATTAAAATAATTTAATTAATAATTACAGTAAAGTTATTTATTAAATTAATACAACCAAATTTCTTATATATTTTTTAAAGATTATTGAAGATTATTAAATTCTATCAGGTATTTTTAAGGATTAATACAGACAGTTGAAGATTACAAGCGGATTATTAAGTTACAATTTGAAGATTATTGCGGACTAATGCCTATAAATAAAGGGTTTCAGCGATTAATGATATTCAATAATGTAAGAACCTGATAGAACCCGAAATCATGACAAGATGTGTCTTTGTACGTACCTCCCAAAGACTATCTTGCCGCTAAAGGCGGAAATAAAAAACTTGCGCAACTAAAAAAAGTTAATAAATTGCATCTGAATATAAAATATATTAATAATGAAAAATATTAAACAGGGAGTTGTAAAAAAGAGTGGAAGGCTGGAAATAAGAATAACCGAAGCTAATAAAAAGTGTATCGAAGAAAAGGCCAGGTCATTTGGTATATCAATGGCAGAAATAATAACGAATCTCATAAAAGATATTCCTATAACAGATAGGAATATCAAGGATGAAAAGTTCCATGCTGTTCATTCTTTATGTAAGGAAATTAATTACATCGGCAATAATATAAACCAGATCACCATCGCATTGCGGCAAATCCGTGCTGATAAAAAAATTCCGGACGGAGAATACGAAATGATAGAAGAACAACTGAAAAAATATAATGAAAAGCGAAATGAGATCAGTGAATTACTTACCAGGAACTTATTTTAAAAATGAATAGTGCCATTTTTAAAATTATGTCCGCAGCGGGTGGCAATTTTAATGCAGTTAATTATAATGAAAAAAAAGTGAAACAAGGTGTCGCAGGGCTTGTCTTTTTTGAAAACTTTGGAAGCCTTCAGGATAAAGAAGAAATAACCAAAGAAGAATTTAAAAAATATCTGCAGGCCTATTCTTCACGTAATAATAAAATAAAAAATCCGGTTTTTCATGCAACCTGTAGTTGCAAAGAAAGAGAGCTGAGCCATGAACAACTTAAAGATATTGCATTAGAGATTATGCAAAACCTGGGATATAAAGAAAACCCTGTTTTAATCTATGAGCATCATGATACTAATAATAATCATGTTCATATTGTAACCAGTCGTGTTGGTGTGGATAGAAAAAAAATTAAAGACAATTTTGAAGGAAAAAGATCAAACCATTATCTAAATGCAATTTTAAACAGAGAACCACATCAGGAGTTTAATAACCATCTTACAAACGCACTAACCTATAAGTTTGGAACTCATGCACAATTCTCTTTACTCATGGAATTGAACGGCTATAAAACTCAGAAGAAAGCGGGTCAACTTTTGTTTTTCAAGCATGGAGGAAAACAAGGAAGCATAAGCCTGGCAGATCTTGATAAAAAAATAGGGATAGATGAAAATGCTGAAAGAAATATCAATCAGATAAAAGCGATTATCTATAAATACAAAAAACAATATTCCGGAAAACTGCACTGTAATCATGATAAAAAATTTACCACAGAGCAAAAGAATTTTGAAAGTGATTTAACCAATATCCTAAAACAAAAATTTGGAATGGATTTCATTTTTTTTACTGGCAAAGACAAAGAAAAACCTTATGGTTATGCCATAATAGACCATAATAAAAAAGAAGTTTATAAAGGAAGTAATGTAATAAATCTTGATCACTTAATTACGGATTTTACGGGTAAAGAGAGAGCCTCATTCGTAACCCCTGACGGTCGAACATCAGGATGGATGAGCGGATTCGAGCGGTATTTATTCTATAATAAATTCATAGAAGAAAATAACAAAGAGATACCGCAATACCAAAGTGAATACATGGGCGAAATTCAGTTCAACGAAATGTTTGGGAACTTTTTAGAAGAAATTGAAAGGGAAAATCATTTGGGCGACGGAAGGGCAAAGAGGAGAAGTAATAAAAATAGAAAAGGTATCTAAGCAAAATTAGTCAATGTGAAAACAATTTTATTTACAGGCATTAAGGGGGGAACAGGTAAAACCACATTAGCGGCGGCTTTTAGCGCATTCTTATTCAATGAAAAAGCAACTGATAAAATTACATTAATGGGTTTTGATTTTCAAAGAGAGCTTTCTTTCCTTGCTAAAAAAGAGAAACCGGAATTTGATGTTATAGAATGTAATTACGAGGATTTTATTACTGTTTATGAGAATGAAATAAAAAAAGAAACGCAATACTTAATCATTGATTGCGGATTTCAACCTATTAAGTATTATCAAACAATACTCAATAACTCTAATATAGTTGTCTTGCCCTTCCTGCATACTGAGTTAGATGTTGTTAAGCTATTTGGTTTTGGAAAGATTATTAGAATAAATGATAGAAAGCGGCAGGGGCAAATATTCTTTTGTTTGCCAAACTTTTGTCATGTTAATAGAGATAACGAAACAATCATTCACGGAATTGATAAATCATTAATAAATCAAGGATTTAATTTAACTCCATATATAAACCATATAAGTAAGATTAATTACTTTGGTCTTTCTAAAAAGCATATTTATACATTCCGTCCCACCTTCATAAAAATTATTAATAATTTTTAATTAGTTTTTGCTATTATTAATATTATTATTACTTTGCATCTTAAAATTATTAATCTAATTTATAATTTTATGGCATTTAATAAATTTATTATTATAATAGGCGAATTTTTAGGAATATATTATTTTGTCATTATATTGTTTGATCTTCTAAAATCAAACAATAGTATTGTCCACGCCACTAACCATTCGGTACAGTTTGAGAAATCAGAAAAACCTATAATTATCTCAGAAGATTCCCAGGAAAAGAATCACCCGGTTAATTTAGGAATTGATGAAAATATAAAAAAGTATTTGCCATCTGAAGATGGAATAAAAAATGAAGATGTGGTAAAAAAAAATTCTCCACTAGTTGACTTAGGATTAGAAACTATATCCGGGGATGCTTACACCTTAAGCGCTGAAAATCTTTCAAAATTTATTATGGGCTAAATTTTTTAAACCAATCTATTCATCATGTTGATAAATCATTTATTGGATATTATGCCCACAGGAAGTTTATCAGACATTAATTGGTCTGTTAAAAATGAAATATGGTTTTATATAAAAGGCTTGTGTTATGCAGTAGCCGGAGTTTTAGGACTGGTATCCGGATTGAGAGTTTATAATCTATGGAATGTGAATGGAAGGCATCATGTTCATATTGATGCCGCGGTAATTTCGTGGGCTGCGGCAGCTATTTTTTTAGTGGTAGCAACGGCGTTCATTAATATGACATTAATGTAAGTGTTATGAAGCTTTTGGATATAGGAATTGATTACGGTGATTTATCTGCTTTGATTTTATCTATCGGGGCTTGTCTTGCACTTGTCGGTGCTGTGGTTATTTATAAGAAATGGAGTATGGGTAATCATAATATTGAAAACGAGGTTATTCTTTGGGCTGGTGGCATTTTGATGCTTATCATCATTCAGGTATTTATAAAAGTAATGTTCGGAATGTAGAGGACATATTTTAATAAGAAAAGTTTTTGGAATTTTTATTTTTCAATTTTTAAACAATCACTTATGAAAAAAATGTTAAAACAAACCGGAAAGAAAAAAGCCTTTTTCTTTTTCGTAATGGCCTTTGTAGCTTTTATACCATGCATCGCAGATGCAGGTACTTTTTTAGACATAAACGCTGGTTTAACATCCGCGGCAACTACAATAAACGGAACATACGCCTTAGTCTCTAAACTGTGCCTGGCAGTAGGCGCAATAGTAGGACTGGCCGGCGGTATAAGGGTTTACGTTAAATGGAATAACGGCGATCATGAAGTTCAAAAAGAAATTATCGGTTGGGCTGGCGCATGCATCTTCCTGCTCTTAACCGGTACGGTACTCAATGTGTTCTTCACTTAATAAACGACCACAAAAGGCTTCCAAACTAAATGTAAAGGGAGGGGAGGCATTTAAAAAAGATTAAGTAATCCTCTCCTTTTCTCTAATTCAAAACCTAAAAATAACACCTATGCAAACCGAAGAATTCGCAATTTATAAAGGGTTACAGCGGCCTTTAATATTTAAAATGTTTAAGGGCAGGTTCATTTATTATGGAGCAGGCGTATTGATTGCTGGGATAATCGTCGCAGGGCTTATAACAGCTATCGTTTCAAGTATTGTGGGGCTGGTTGTACTTTTTTGTGTAACCGTTCCGGGTTTGCTCTATGTCATCAATAAACAAAAGGAAGGCCTTCATAATAAAAAAAGAGAAAGAACAATTTTTATCCATAAGCCAGTTTTCAGAAAATAAATAAATAAAGCTATTGTTTTTATGAAAAGAAAAGAGTTTGAAAAACCATTTATAAAAATTGAAGAAGAGCTACCAGGCTTCAATGTTGTATATAACCACTCAGGTAGTTTTTCTTTAATTATGAGGATTTATAACTTATCTCCCCAATACTCTGCCAATCCTGAAAACTATGAAAATTATCACCTGCTTTTCGGCCAAATCATAAAGCTGTTGGGTGATGGATATATTTTACAGAAGACCGACATTATAGCCTCTCAAAAATTTTCAAAAAATGCGGGTGATACAAAAGATTATTTATCAAAAAAATATTTTGAGCATTTTGAAGGCCGGATTTACAAAGAGATAACTACTTACTTAACTATAACTAAGGAAACCTCGAAAGGGCATTTTTTTAGCTTCGACGCAAAAGCATTAAAAGAGTTTTTGGATAAAGCCAGCAAAATTGTTGATACGATTAAAAATCAGAAAATCCCCTGTGCTTTGCTAACCAAAGTAGAAATTGAATTGCTTTATAATAGGTTCATGGCATTCAATTTTTCTGATAAACAATTTTCCATTGGTAATTTATCTTGTGATGAGAAAGGTGTTTACTACGAAGATAAAAGCATTAGATCTATTTCTCTGATTGATATTGATGAAATCAATCTTCCATCAAATGTTACCACCTATACGGTGAGCCAGGAGATAGGAAAAACTTTTCCTATTGATAATCTTGCATTTTTACTCAATGTAAATGTTGACACTATCCTATATAACCAGGTTGTAAAAATACCGGATCAACGAAAACTAAAAACAGACCTGGAATTAAAAAAGAAAAGGCACTCATCTATGCCTGATCCCGCCAATGATCTATCGGTAGCAGATATAAATGATATGTTTATTGATATAGCACAGAATAATGAACTGCTTGTTTATTCTCACTATAACATTATCGTTTGTGATAAGAAAGACATAATTGAAAAGGCAGTCAATACAATAGAAAATAATTTATTTTCTATTGGAATTATTCCGGGAAAAAATACTTATAACCAGATGGAATTGTTTCGTTCAGCCATACCAGGGAATGCAGAAGAACTAAAAGAGTATGATTTGTTTCTGACGAGCCGTCCGGCTGCTATTTGCTTTTTTTTTAAAGAATCACTTCCAAAATCAGATAACTCAGACTATCAATTATGGTTTACTGACAGGCAAGGATTACCGATTGGAGTTGACACCAGTGAATTGCCCATGTTTACCGGCAGGATTTCCAACAGAAATAGATTTATTCTTGGCCCTTCAGGAAGCGGGAAATCTTTTTTTACCAATTCTTATGCTAAACAGTGTAAAGAATTAGGGGCGGATATTGTTCTTGTTGATACTGGTAATAGCTACTATGGATTGTGTAAATATTTTGGAGGGAAGTACATCACTTACACAGAGGAAAAACCAATTACCATGAATCCTTTTAGGATTGAAGCTGTTGAAAACAACGAAGAAAAAAGACAAATTTTAAAAGAATTGATTGGCCTTATCTGGAAGGGTGTAGATGGAAAATTGACTCAGGTTGAAGACGATATCTTAACCAAATCGGTTACCAATTATTACAGCGATTATTTCGGAGGAAAGGAGAAGGTGCAATCTTTATGTTTTAATAGCTTCTATGAATTCAGTTGTAAGGAGATTGAATTTATAATGAAAGAAGAAAGGGTACGATTTGATCTTGATGAATACCGGTTTATTCTGCGCAAGTTTTACAGAGGCGGCATTTATGATAAGATTCTAAACGATGAATTTGACAACACCTTATTCAATGAAAGCTTCATCGTTTTTGAAATTGATAATATCAAAGAGCATAAACTTTTGTTTCCGATAACCACGCTGATCATCATGGATGTTTTCATTCAGAAAATGCGCCATAAGAAAAATAAAAAAGTGTTGATCATTGAAGAAGCCTGGAAGGCGATAGCATCCCCGATGATGGCAGGTTATATTCTTTATTTATACAAGACCGTAAGAAAATTTGCAGGGGAAGCAATTGTAGTAACTCAGGAGCTGAATGATATTATAGGAAACGCCATTGTGAAAGACAGTATCATCAGCAACTCAGACACTATCTGTCTTTTGGATCAAACAAAGTTCAAAGACAACTTTTCACAGATAGCTCAACTACTATCACTTAATGAAGTGGAGTGTAATAAAATATTTACAATCAATAAACTCGACAACAAAGATAACCGAAGCCGCTTTAAAGAGGTGTATATCAAGCGTGGCGCTATAGGAGAAGTATATGGGGTGGAAGTGCCTATTGAAGAATATCTAACCTATACGACAGAGCGAAGCGAAAAAGATGCTTTGCAAATTTATCTCGACTACTATGAGAGCTACGAGAATGCTATGGACAATTTTGTTGGGGATACGAAAGAAAGTGGTTTATCGCTCCCTGCCTTCGTAAAGAAAATCAATAAAACAGAAGCTGTTTATAAACAATTAAAATTGGTGGTATGAGATTAAAATTATTATTGCTGTTTCTTGCTGTAATAGGTTTTTCCAAAACTTATTGTCAAAATATTGACCCGTTTCTTGAAGGAGCAATAATAGTTTCAAGCGCGACAGAAAATACCAACTACAATAATATTAAGGACAATCAAACAGCAATACAAAGAGCACAAGAAGCTACGATAGTTGTCGTTGACCAGGTAAATCAAATTCAGAACAAGATATATAATGGACTGATGCAGGTAAGCTCTGTGCTTAAGAACGCATATCAAATTAAAGAATGCCTTCAGGCCTTAAATGATATACTATCTTATGAAGGAGATATGCTTGCTGAAGCACAAAAGAATCCACTTGCACTTGCCTTCGCACTCAGAATACAAAATGAGATGGTCAGTAAAGCGGTAAGCTACTATGCAGATATAGAAACTGTAATACTAAAGGCTAATACGAAAGAATTGCTGATGACTGCGGGTGAAAGAGAAACCCTGTTATATAAAGTACAATTGGATTTAAACACGCTTAGAGCATTGGCGGCGTATTCTTATTACAAAGTTCACCTGGCAGTGATGCAAGGAATCATCAACAGTTTTAATCCTTTCAAAGGCTATGTTGATATTGATGGAAAAATTGTCAAAGATTTACTTGCTAACTGGAAACATTAATTTATGAAAACAAAATATTTTTTTTCATCCATCGTATTTTTCTTTTGCTTTTACTCTCATACAGAAGCGCAGCCGAACATTTGGGATATTCCTGCAACAGAAGCTTTGATAGCGCACAACAAAACAAATTTTTCTGATAATAAAACAGTTAAAAATAATCAACTGAAATCAACTGTAACAGTCGGTGTTTTAAAAAATACCAAGGATAAATGCAAGCGATTGATTGATTCACTTGATAAGCGGCTAAACTCATTATACATAATCATGGCTGATGCGGTTCTAACTATACAGGTAAGCAATATCATGAGCGATATTCTTGAATACCAGGGAGAGAGTTTTCAGTTAGTTTTAAAATACCCTTACGCTTCATTCTTATATTATAACAATCAGCAAAAAATTATTGACGACGCACGAAGTGTGTTCAGCCTGATTTACATGGTAGTACTTTCTTATGGAGATATCGGAAAGATGAAGGTTTCTGAAAGGAAAATTGTCTATACCCAAATAGTTATGCAGTTAGGTTATTTAAGAGCAAAGTGCAGTGCACTGAATGGACAATTAAAGATGATTGACTTTTCGGAAACTTATAAAGATTCCAGGGGATTCCAATATATAGACATGGACAAGGCTAAGGTTAACCAGATTATAAATGATTGGAAACATTGATAAAATAAGATACCATGAAACAATTTTTATTAGCAAGTTTTCTTTCCATTTTCTTTATTGAAGCAAGATCACAAAATATCGTGTATCACCAGGATTTAATGGAGCGGGTAGCAGAAAACACCGCAGACAAACAAGCTTGGTTACTTCTTTATAATAATAGCCTTGACACCATTCAAAGCCATAGAAAAAAAGTGCTTGAAAACTGGA
>DATCMY010000214.1:0-2440 GCA_036565505.1 Hanamia sp. | reverse complement strand
AGATAATTGTTAATGGCAATGTTTTTGAAGAAAAAAATTTAAGATTACCTACCCCCTTAAAAAGATAAACAATGTTGTATAGAATTCTTTTGTTTTTGCTCTCAGTTATTTTTTGCCAAAATATAGCAGCACAGAAAGAAGGTTATATTGATAAACGGCCGCAGGCTTATCATAGAATGAACGCAGTTGATGAGGGAATTGTTTTAAGATATGGTGACGGCCCGGATAGTTGTGATGTATATGGAGCCAGGGAAGCTATAGTAAATAAAGATAAAGGTGTCTATTATTTATTTTACGATGGGGCAGGCAAAGATGGCTGGAGGGCCTGCCTTGCAGAAGGCAGGGATTTAAAAATATGGGTCAAAAGAGGGGCTATCCTCAAATTAGGCGAGCCTGGATCCGATGATGCAAAAAGCGCATCAGCTCCCTGGGTAATAAAGGAAAAGGATACATGGCACATGTTCTATTTGGGAACCCCGAATACTACTCCGGCACCAGACCGTATTCCGGCTTTCCCTTACCTTACCATGAAGGCTCATTCCAAATCTTTGGAAGGACAATGGATAAAGCAATATGATGTTACCCCCTTCCCACCTAAAGAGGAGAGTTTTTATACTGTTACTGCCAGTCCGGGCTTCATTGTAAAAACAAAAAAAGAATACCTGCAATTTTTCAGTGGCGCCACTCAAGGTGGCAATGGGATAAAAAGAACCCTGGGGATAGCACGTACAAAGGATTTGAATACTTCATGGACTATTGATAGTTTGCCCGTTGTGTCAAAAGAAGAGCAAATCGAAAATTCATCAATGTATTATGACAATACAAGTAAGTACTGGTTTTTATTTACGAACCATATTGGAATTGATTCCAACAAAACAGAATATACAGATGCTATATGGGTTTACTGGTCAAAAGATATTGATAAATGGGATGCCGCTGATAAGGCCATTGTTCTTGACAGCAGCAATTGTAGTTGGTCTAAAGGAGCTATAGGAATGCCATCTGTAATAAAAAAAGGCAACAAGCTTGCTATATTATACGATGGTTTTGAGGGATTCAGTACCTACCACATGAAAAGAAATATCGGATTAGCCTGGTTGCAATTGCCACTTAAAATTCCTGCGAAAGAAACAGGATCAACAAAATAAAAATATAAAAAAGCAAGAAAAAATAAATGAAAAAAAATGACATTCCTCTAAAGGTTGGCTTGTTTGGGATAGGTTTAGAAGCCTATTGGGATCAGTTTGAAGGACTAAGAAACAGGCTGGAGAATTATATAAGCATTGTAGAAGAAAACATTAAAAGTTATCAATGTGAAGTGGTTAATCTGGGTTTGATTGATACACCCGAAAAAGCATTTGAGGCAGGTAAAATATTCAGGAAAGAAGATGTAGATATCATCTTTCTTTATGTAACTACCTATGCATTGTCATCAACTGTATTACCCGTGGTACAGCGTGCTAAAGTGCCTGTAATTATTTTAAATCTTTCTCCGGAAGAGGCTATAGATTATGATACTTTCAATAAAATGGATAGCAGGGTTAAAATGACCGGAGAATGGCTGGCATACTGTTCAGCCTGCCCCGTACCGGAATTATCCAATGTATTTAGGCGTGCAGGAATAAAATTTCACCAGATAACAGGAATCCTTCACAATGATCAGGAATGTTGGGATGAAATAAAAGAATGGGTGGAAGCAGCAAAAGTAGCCCACATTATGTATTACAACCGTTTGGGTTGTATGGGTCATTATTATAGTGGAATGTTGGACATTTATACAGACCTCACTCAACAATATGCCCATTTTGGGGGACATATAGAACTCATTGAAGTAGACGAACTGGCATCATTGCGTGAAAATATTTCAAAGAAAGAAATCCATAAAAGGGTAAAACTTTTTTACCATGAATTTGATGTTCAGCAGGATTGCCCGGAAGAAGAACTTGAAAGAGCAGCTAAAACTTCTGTGGCATTAGACAGGTTAGTGGAAAAATATAAGTTGGGGTCCATGGCCTATTATTATAAAGGAACTGGCAACAAAGCTAATGAAGATACCATTAGCTCCATTATTCTGGGCAATTCATTGCTAACAGCAAGAGGTATTCCGGTAGCAGGGGAATATGAGATAAAGAATGCGCAGGCAATGAAAATAATGGACAGTTTTGGGGCCGGGGGATCCTTTACAGAATACTATGCGATGGATTTTAAAGAAGATATAGTTCTGATGGGACACGATGGCCCTGGTCATATTGCTATAGCGGAAGGAAAAACTAAAGTACGGCCACTTGAAGTTTATCATGGTAAAGTAGGAAAGGGTTTGTCAGTTGAAATGACTGTGAAGCACGGTCCGGTAACCTTATTATCGGTTGTAGAGAAATCGGGTGGGGGACTTATATTATTGACAGCAGAAGCAGAATCGGTACCTGGCCCCATTTTGGAG
>DATCMY010000213.1:0-4518 GCA_036565505.1 Hanamia sp. | reverse complement strand
CTCAGAATCACAATCTGATGCTCTAACCAACTGAGCTACAACCACCATATTATGGGACAGCAAAACTAAATAAAAATTTCATCTAAAAACAAATCTCTTTTTGCTTATATTTTTTTCGATAAATAAATTTGTATCTCTTTTTTTATATTAACCTGTTTAAGTTCGGGTTTTTATTATTTTTTCCTGATATCATTTATTATTCGCAATTTCACCACATGATATTAGTTGAATACCATTCATGTATATTAAAATATTTTATCTGAATATTTGCTAAGATTTGTAAAAAATTGATCAAAATGAGATGTTGCATGAAGACTGTTTATTTATTTATATTCACTTTAATAATTTCAGGTACTGCGATAGCACAAATGCCTGGCGGGGCAGGCGGACAAAATATGAATATGGGTCATTTTTATGGAAAAGTAATAGATGCCAAAAACAATAAACCTTTGGAAGCAGCATCGGTTCAGCTTACCCAAAATAAGATGGATACTGTGACAAAAAAGAGAAGGGATTTTGTAGTGGCTGCAATGCTGACTAATAAAAAAGGAGAGTTCAGTATTGATAAACTTCCTGTTTTGGCTTCATATAATATTTTAATTACCGCTATTGGCTTTACGCCTTTTACTGAAAAAATCGCTTTCAATTTAAAAACGAATGGTGGCAATATGAGCCAAATATTAAATGCAGTGGATAAAGATCTGGGCAATATAAAGATGGTACCCAATCCTCAACAATTAGCCGGAGTAGTAGTTACAGCCAATCCCCCTCTACTTCAAATGAATATTGACAGAAAAGTTTTTAATGTAGATAAAAGCCTGACAAGCGTTGGCGGAACCGCAGTGGATGTAATGAAAAATGTACCATCAGTAAATGTGGACATTGACGGAAATGTTACCTTAAGAAATGTGACACCACAAATATTTATTGATGGCCGCCCCACCACGTTAACGCTTGACCAGATACCCGCTGATGAAATAGAGAGCGTGGAAATTATTACCAATCCTTCCGCAAAATTTGATGCATCAGGTGGTGGCTCTGGTATTTTAAATATCGTGTTGAAGAAAAACCGTAAAGCGGGTTATAATGGAAATGTCAGGGCCAATATTGATTCAAGGCTTAGCCATGGATTTGGCGCCGATATTAATATTAAACAAGGTAAAATAAATTTTTTCGCTAATGGAATGTACAATCAGCGTAAATCTGTAAGTACACAAAGTACTATCCGAACCGATTACATTAATACTACCAAAGCAGTACTATCTCAAAATGATAAATCCGATAGCAAAGGCCATTTCGCTTTTGGCCGCGCAGGCTTTGATTACTTCCCTGATAACCGGAATACGTTTACTCTTTCCGGCGTAATAGTTGGCGGATCATTTACCAGTATCGACAAGCTCAATATTACCAGGGATACCACCATTGGTACTTACCTATCTCATGAAACCGGATTAAGCAATACAAATGGAAATTTTACTTTTCATAATTACGGAGGAACTTTCAGCTTCAAACATAATTTCGCAAAAGCAGATAAAAATATTACCGCTGATGCTAATTATAATTATAGCAAAAGCAGTAACCGGTTAGAAGTAGCTACTCAATATTTTAATCCTGATAATACGCCAAAAGGCCCTAATGGCCAGCAAATGAGCTATGGTGATGGCCTTACAAAATATTTTACGGCACAGACGGATTACTCTGATCCCATTACAGATAAAATAAAACTTGAAGCCGGGTTAAGAGGTTCCGTAAGAAATTACAGTAGCGATAATCAAAATTTTTTCTATGATCATTCTGTAAACAATTATATATCGGCACCATTTCTTAACAGCAAATACAATTTCAAAGACCAGGTGTATGCAGGGTACGTGACTTTTTCCCAAAAAATAAGCAATTTTACCTATCAATTAGGTGGCAGGGTAGAAAGTTCCAAATACACGGGTACCCTCGTTGATTCTAACCAGGTTTTTGAAAATTCTTATCCATTCAGCTTTTTCCCAAGTGTATTCCTGACACAAAAAATTAATGACAAACAGGATCTGCAATTAAATTATTCAAGAAAAATAAACCGCCCAAATTTTTTTCAGTTGATACCCTATTATAATTATAGCGATTCGCTGAATATCAGTCGCGGCAATCCAACGCTGGTGCCAGAGTTTACTAATTTAATTGAACTCTCTTACCAGGTCAATTTAAAAAATGGAAATAATATTATGGCTACTGCCTATTTCAGAAATACTGATAATCTTATTGCCAATTACCAATACCGAGATAAGAACCCTAACCCGGGTGCAAACGACTCAATTCTTGTTTCTACTTTTGTAAATGCAAACCGGTCAAATGCTTATGGGCTTGAGGTTACATCCACTAATAAAATTGCTGACTGGTGGAGTTTAACTTCAAATGTGAACCTATATAATTCAACAATAAATGGCAAAAATCTTCAAAGTAATTTAACCAACCAACAAGTTAGCTGGTTTGGAAAACTCAATAACACTTTTAAATTGCCTGAAAATTACACCATACAACTTACCGGTGATTATACCAGTAAAACCATTTTGCCACCCGGCAGAGGCGGCGGCGGCGGAGGTAGGATGTTTGGTGGCGGAAATTTATCAACCGCAAATGGATATACTGACCCTGTATATGGATTTGACATAGCCATTAAAAAAGATTTCTTAAAAGATAAATCGGCTTCTGTTTCAGTAAGTATGAATGATTTTTTAAAAACAAGAGTTTACAAGGTGCATTCCCGTTCCGATTTTTCCCCTAACATTTATTCAGTCCAGGAAAATGAAAGACGCAGAGATCCCCAAATAGTAAGGTTAAATTTTAACTGGCGATTTGGTAAATTTGATGTTTCCCTTTTCAAGCGGAAAAATCTGAAAGCAGACCAGGAAGGATTACAAAATAGTTTGCAGGGAATTCAATAATCATTTTTCTTCAATTATAGAATTGGAAAATTCTTTGCACTTGCAAAGGATTTTCTGTTTAATACTTAATGGCATGTTAATTGAGTCTATAATTTTTTTTAACCTTAAATCAATCCCATGCAAAAAATTTTCAACAAACAATTTTATTTTTCACTTATTATAATGACCATCTTATCACTGGTCCAGGTAGTAGTGTTCGCCCAGGACAGTTCAAGTGCCAGCTCAAGTACTTCATCTGCAACTACCACTTCCAATCCGGTTACAACCATTCAACCGTGGATGTGGATAGTAGGTGGCGCAGTAGTTTTAATAATAGTTATTGCATTGGTAAGAGGTAATAGCTCTAAAGAAAAAGTAATTATTTCAAAAGAACGCATAGAGGAATAATTATAGTCTCAATTCATTTAATCAATATTGGCTGACTTTTGTCGGCCATTATTGGTTTTAAAAGACATTGCTGGCATAAGGATAGAATTTTGAATATAAATTTTCTCAAAAAGCCGGTATCAAGAATATTATTCATGTAGAAGTTCTCCTTTAAGGGTCAGGGGTTATTTGCTATATTTGCGCGCCTTCAACAATATGTTTGTTGTGATGGCTACCATTTGATCATAAAATCTGCAATAACGCAGAATAAATTTTGAAAAAGATATGGCTTTAAGAGCAGGAATTGTAGGATTACCCAATGTGGGGAAATCAACTTTATTTAATGCAGTTAGTAACAGTGCAAAGGCCCAGGCTAGTAACTACCGGTTCTGTACCATAGAACCCAATATAGGTTTGGTAAATGTACCTGATAAAAGGCTTGATCAACTTGCAGAATTGGTGAAGCCCGACAGAATTGTGCCTACTCAAATTGAGATCGTGGATATAGCAGGCCTTGTAAAAGGTGCCAGTAAAGGAGAAGGTTTGGGAAATAAATTTCTTGCCAATATAAGGGAAGTTGATGCCATCATTCATGTAATCCGTTGCTTTGAAGATGAAAATGTTTTGAGAGATGAAGGGCCAATAAATCCTATAAGCGATAAAGAAATAATCGAGACAGAACTTCAGTTGAAAGATTTGGATAGTGTAGAAAGAAAATTATCAAGAACGGAAAAAATGTTGAAGACCGGCGATGCAAAAATAAAAGAGGAATATGAAGTTTTAAAAAAATGTAAAGCTCATTTGGATAAAGGCAAAAATATTCTTTCATTGAACTTAACCAAAGAAGAAAAATTAGCCATTGCCGATAATTTTTTATTAACCGATAAACCGGTTTTATATGTTGCCAATGTTGATGAAGCATCGATGCATACCGGAAATAAATATTCTGATAAATTGGTAGAAGCAGCAAAAGATGAAGGCGCGCAGGTAATCATCATGACCAATGCGATTGAAGCACAGATTGCGGAGTTTGAAAATCCTGAAGACAAACAAATGTTTATGGAAGAATATAAAATGGAAGAACCCGCTCTGGACCGTTTAATACATTCCGCCTATAAATTGTTGAATCTATCAACTTATTTTACCGCAGGTGTACAGGAAGTAAGGGCATGGACTATTCACCAGGGCTGGAGAGCTCCACAGGCAGCCAGTGTAATTC
>DATCMY010000212.1:0-3864 GCA_036565505.1 Hanamia sp. | reverse complement strand
ATTTCTTATATCACCAGTTCGCACCCCGCTTATATTGAAAATTTATATACCGATTTTAAAAATAATCCGGAAAGCATTGATGTAGATTTAAGAAAATTTTTTGAAGGTTTTGATTTTGCATTTTCCAGCCAAAATGGTAGTCAGAAAACAGGAACTTTACCTTCAACAAGTGAACAATCTGTTTCTAATCTGGATAAAGAATTTGGTGTTTATCAATTAATTATAGCTTACAGGAATAAAGGACATCTTCTGGCAAAAACGAATCCAATAAGGGAAAGGAAAGACAGGAAAGCAAACCTTGATTTATCCTATTTTGGTCTGGATGAAAATGATCTTAATACTCAATTTGTAGCAGGAACATTTGCTGGAGTAGGAAAGGCTACTTTGCAAATAATACTTGATCACTTAAAAAAATGTTATACTCAATCTTTAGGAATAGAATTTAGCTCGCTTAATGATAGCAGGAAAATAGAATGGATCATCAATGCAGTAGAAAATACAATGTTACAACAGGTTCCTCTTGGTCAGAAAAAAAGAATTCTACAGAAATTAAATGAAGGAGTAATATTTGAAAAATTTCTGCAAACCAAATATGTCGGGCAAAAAAGATTTTCATTAGAAGGAGGAGAAAGCACTGTCGCAGCAATAGATGCTATCATAAATACAGCCGCCGAAAATGAAGTCGAAGAAGTAATAATTGGTATGGCACATCGGGGAAGATTAAATATTCTTGCCAATATTCTAGGAAAAACATACGAACAGATATTTACTGAATTTGAAGGAAACGCTAAAATTGATTCCACTATGGGTAGTGGAGATGTTAAGTACCATAAAGGTTACAGCAGTGATATTGAAACTTCCGGCGGAAAATTGGTTCACTTAAAACTTACACCAAACCCATCCCATCTTGAAGCGGTGGATCCTGTGGTAATTGGCTTTGCCAGAAGTAAAGCCGATGTGGTTTATAATAGTAATTATGATAAAATATTACCTATTCTAATTCATGGGGATTCCTCACTTGCCGGCCAGGGAGTAATATATGAAGTACTACAAATGAGCGGTTTGAAGGGCTATTATACTGGTGGAACTTTGCATTTTGTTATTAATAATCAAATAGGGTTCACGACTGATTTTGATGATGCGCGAACTTCTGATTATTGCACTTCGGTAGCATCAATGATTCAGGCGCCCGTTTTTCATGTAAATGGTGATGATGTAGAAGCTGTTGTAAAAGCTTCCCAAATTGCCATGATGTACCGGCAGGAATTTAACTCCGATATATTTGTAGATATGGTTTGCTATCGTCGCCACGGGCATAATGAAGGCGATGATCCTAAATTTACCCAACCCGGGTTATATGCACTTATAGATAAGCAACCAAATCCGCGGGAAGTTTATGTAAAATGGCTAATGCTCCATGGTGATGAGGGTGCTGCAGAACTTGCCAAAGAAATGGAAAAAAAATTCTGGACAGACTTGCAGGAACGGTTGGATGAAATAAAACAAAACCCATTACCTTATAGTTATCAAAAGCCTGAACTTTGGTGGCAGAGTTTAAGAAAAGCTACTCCTGAAGATTTTAATAGTTCACCTGTTACTGCTGTTTCCAAAGAAGAAATTGTGAAGTTATTTCATGACATAATGAAATGGCCTGATGATTTTGCCCCATTGAAAAAAATAAAAAAGATTTTACAGGATAAAATTAATTTATTCGAACAGGAAGAAAAATTTGATTGGGCTACCGGTGAATTACTTTCGTATGCGAGTATTTTGCAGGAAGAAAAGGATGTTCGAATGAGTGGACAGGATGTTCGCCGCGGCACTTTTAGTCACAGGCACGCTGTAATTAGGGATGAAAATACAGATGAAATATATAACAGGTTAAGTAATATTTCTGAAAAACAGGGTCAATTAAGAATTTATAATTCTTTGTTGAGCGAATATGGAGTGCTTGGTTTTGAATATGGATATGCCATGGCCAATCCCAACACTTTAGTTATATGGGAAGCACAATTTGGAGATTTCGTAAATGGTGCTCAAACTATAACAGATCAATTTATTAGTTGTGCCGAACAGAAATGGGGTCGTATGAATGGAATGGTTGTTTTGCTACCTCACGGTTATGAAGGCCAGGGGCCGGAACATAGTAGCGCCCGTATGGAAAGGTATTTGCAGATGTGCGCAGAATTGAATATGGTAATTACCAATGTTACCACCTCATCCAATTTTTTCCATTGTTTAAGACGGCAACTCGCATGGCCATTTAGAAAACCATTAATCAATTTTTCTCCAAAAGCAAATCTGCGCCATCCGGGAAGCTATAGTAAGATAGAAGAATTTACCACAGGAGGATTTAAAGAAATAATAGATGACGAATCAATAAAAGATGCTGAGCCCATTACTAAAGTGTTATTTTGTTCAGGTAAAATATATTTTGAATTGAATGAGAAAAGAGAAAAAGAAAACAGGAAAGATTTAGCAATCATCAGGATCGAGCAATTATATCCATTACCACTTAATCAACTAAATGATCTTTATAAAAAATACAATAAAGCCATTTGGTATTGGGTACAGGAAGAACCTTTGAACATGGGAGCAGCCTCATTCCTGAGAATGAATCTCACCTCAATTAATTTTGGCATTATTAGCAGGTCGCCCGGAGCTGCTACCGCATCTGGTTATGCCAGGGTGCATAATGAAGAACAAACCAAAATTATTGAAACCGCATTTTCATTGTAATATCTGCTTAAAAAAAGCCTGGGGTATGACCCCAGGCTGTGACTGAATTTATTTTCAAATTCGCTGTTTTAATAATTTCTTATCGGATAATATTGAATTTCTTGTTTAATTGAACACTAGGATCACTGCTGCGAATTATATATTCTCCTGTGAATAATCCTTTCAAATTAAACAGGAAGGTATTGCTGCCATTGAATAAATTGGCTTCCATTTTTCTTACTATTTTGCCAACACCATCAACTAACCATAACTGTGTTTTTAAAGTTTTGGTTGATTTAATTACAACATTCAATATATCACCTGCAGGTACAGGGTAAATAACCATGTCCATATTTTTGCTTTCACAATTTGATCTAATAATACTTGTATAAATAAAATGCCCATCTAGATCCACTTCTTTAATTCTATAAAACATGGTTCCACCAGCCTGGTCAATTTGCTGATAATTACGTTCCGCGGCGCTATTGCCAGATGCTTTAATAGTAGCTACTGAAGTCCAGTCATTCCCATTTGTACTGTGTTGCAGTTCAAAATAATTTGAATTGGATTCTGAGCCTGTTGACCAGCTTATCAAAGTGCCATTATTGGTACAACCTGCATCAAATCTTGTGAAGACAACTGGGACTGCACTCAAACTTAAGGCAATTGGAGAATTTAAATTAGGAGATAAATAATTATAGACAGTAAGGCCGCCATCAGACGATAAAGAATTTTGTGGAAGTATAGAACCTGGTTCAGGAGTTACATATCCTCCTTCAGGCATCAAGGTTCCCAATGTCCAATAAGTAACCTGTGCCACAGGAGTCCATGAATTAGGAATAGGCGCATTGGGTATTCCGGAACTTTGTTGAAATGTTATAATCATTCTTTTATTAAATGATTGTCCTCCATAACTTAGGCTAATATCTGTACCGATACGATTATCAACATTTTGACTCCAACCTGTAGAAGAAGCAACTGGCCCTTGAGCGGTTGTCGTATTTGTTGGGGTAGGCATTAGTAGCGAAGACTGGTAAACAAAGCTTAAACCCATGCCGTCTGCAAGAACAGTTGTTGACGATGACATTAGCTCAAATTGAATTGTTACTGAACCCGTAGCTGGACCAGCGCCATCAGGATCAATAG
>DATCMY010000211.1:0-4144 GCA_036565505.1 Hanamia sp. | reverse complement strand
CCAAAATTCTGATAGTGCACAATATTATTTTCAAAAAGGGTTAGAAAATTCTGCAGCGCGACTTTATGCTGTAGCTGGGAAAAATTTCGATAAGGCTATTCAATTCAATCCCAATTTTGTAGATGCCTATTTAGCCAATGGAAAGGTCAATCTTGAAATGAGCAAAATTTATGAAGCCGGTCTGGACTTTACAAAAGCTTATCAATTGCAACCTGCAAATAATGAAGTAATAAAACAATTAGCATTCTTTTCATTTAATAACAGGCAATACCAGAAAGCAATTGACCTTGTACAAAAATGCAGCAATTGTGCAGATGCTGACCGCATTTTGGGAATGAGTTATTACCACACGGAAGATTATGGAAAAGCAGAAAAATATCTGCAAAATGCTATAACAAAAAATAATAAAGATGCAGATGCTGCATATACTTTGGGCCGCACTTACATTGAACTTGAAAATGAAAAAAGCGCTATTCCGCAATTTCAAAAAGCCATTACTCTTGAACCTTCAAAAAATGTATGGATGTATGAGTTAGGATTAATTTATTATAACCAGAATGATTATAAAAATGCATTGAAATTTTTCAATATGGCTGGTGAAAAAGGGTATAATAAAACAAATGATTATTATGAGAATTATGGTTTTGCGCAGCTCTATACAGGAGATACCGAAAATGGATTAAAAACTTTAACGTTGATCCTTGAGCGCAAACCTAACAATAAGGAATTGCTTAATGATATTGCATATGCCATGTATACCACTCAACATTACCAGGAGGCGCTCAATTATTATGAAAAATTATTAACAATCAATCAAAAAGATGCGGCTTCATTATTTATGGCCGGGATGACTTTTCAAAAGATGGGACAAAAAGAAAAAGGTCAAAGTATTTGCGATAAAGCAATTGCATTGGATCCGTCACTTGCCAGAAACCGCCAGAAAAAGGATATTCCCATGGGAATGTAAAGCCCCTAATACCGAAGGTGTAACACATTTTTTTGTGTAAATATTTTTTCTGAAAAGAATAGAGTAAAACTTTCCGCTAAATCGAAAAGGATTTTAAAATTTTATAAACTCAAAGTAAAGTTCCTTCCTTCCCGTTTGGGGAAGTGTTAAAATTGGGCTTTTAATTCCCTTTTACCTTGTACACAAAATCTTCCAGTTTTTTAATTTGTTGAACCCTGTTGATTCCTTTAAGAGAATTTAAAGACGGAAGTTTAATAGATACATTTTTATCTTTTTTCACTTCTTTCAGTGCATTATAAATATTCTTGGATTTTATAGCAAACACTACACCATCAGCATTGGTTTCTTTACTGCTAATGATACCAATTACTTCACCGTTCTTATTGATTACCGGTCCACCGCTGTTACCTGGGTTTACCGAGATGCTGATTTGATAGGAAGTAGTATCACCGAAATAACCTGATTTGGCACTTAAATATCCTTCGCCATATACAACTTCTTCACGGGGATAACCTAAAGTGAAAATTGGTTCTGCAAGTTCTGCACCGGTTTGGGAAAATGTATAAGGAAGCCCGCTTACTTTCTTAAAGGAAGTATCCGTAATTTTTAAAATGGCAAGGTCTGTTGTAGGATTTGAATAAACCGCTTTAGCAAAATACTGCTCTCCTTTTTTATTTTCAACAATCAGGTTTTTTGCATTATCAACTACATGTGCATTGGTAATAATGTATCCACTTGGATCAGCTAAAAAACCAGTAGCTCTGAAATTTGCTTCAAATTTTGGTTTGTTAACTACTGCTGCATCATTTAGTTTATGTTCTATTTGATTCAGTTTATGCTCAAACTGATTTAATTTATTATCAACCAGAGGTGTAATTCCCACATTGGTTTTTGCAGAATAGTTTGAAACAAAAGTAGCTGTTGAAATTGAAACGACTCCGGCAATTAAAGCTGCTACAGCAATTGTACGGAGGTAGCGGTTCCATAGATAAACAATTTTTGCTTTCGCTTTTCCTTCCCTGCGCGAAATAATTCCTTCATTTATCAGGTTGCTTTCTACTTCGTCAAGATGATTTTTGAATGTTTTGAGTTCGCTCATTTTTTCAAGTTCTCCCAAAAAGAAACTGTGCTCTACAGCAACCTGGTCTATTTCAGGATTACTCTTTCTGAGTTCCTCAAAAAAAGTTTTTTCCTGGTCATCCATCTCTCCGTTTCTATATCTTTCAATCGCGTCTAAAAGTAAATTTTCTTCCATTTCAATCAGTATTTTTATATTGTGCAAAGAATATTTTTTTCAATCTTACCAGGCATTTGTATTTCTGTGTTTTTGCATTATCAGCATTCGTGTAGCCAAAAGTGGAAGCTATTTCAGGCATTGTTTTTTTTTGAATGTAAAATGCTTCTAAAAGGCTTTTACACGGTTCGCCAATTTTAAGAAGGGCATTTTCCATTTGGTTAAAATCATCGTTTCTTTTTTCGTGCCATTCAATTTCTTCTTCTACGGGTACTGTTTCCTGTATCATTTCAATAGAGGGATTATACCTGTTTTGTTTCTGAAGTTTTTTTAACCAAAGCCGCCTGCAAACTGAATATAAATATGTTTTAATCTGGCAACTTAAAATAAAAGAACTTGATTTTGCTTTTTCAAAAAGAATAATCATCGCTTCCTGAAATATGTCTCTCGCATCATCAGGATATCCGTTATTCTTAACTATAAAAGCCTGAATGGCAGTATAGTTTTCCCGATAAATGGTTTCTATAGCATTAGTGTCGTTGGCAGCAAGACCTTCTAACAATGCTTTTTCCTGATCATATACTTTCACTCGGCAATAATTAATACTTATAAGGTGGAAAAGTAACCCAATTAATAACTGAAAAAAATTTTTTTTTAATAAATGGGTTACCTTTTTTTAGTAAGAGTATAAATAAAAAATCAATTTATCAAAAAACTTAAAATTTATCAAAATGAAAAAATTATTGCTCGTTTTAACTGTTTCTGCTTTTTTTGTAGCATGTAATAGTGGTACTACTAAGACCGAAACTACTACAGATTCTACAACAACAACAACTGCACCTGCTTCAACTGACACAATGAGCAAAATGAGTGCAGATACTACTAAGATGATGAGTGCAGATACTACTAAGATGAGTGCTGATACCACAAAAAAATAATATCTCACAATATTATTTGCTTAAAATTTTTTATTTGGCAGGCAATCTAAGAGCCGTTTCTATTAGGAGACGGCTTTTTATGTTTGATCTACACATGGAAAAAATAAATTTTCAAAAAAAAATGAAATTACTTTGTTCATTTCATTACCATATCTTACTTTTGAAAAATAATGACAATCACAAAAGCAAATACCTGGTTTTATTTTAGCTACTATTTTAGAAATAGTCCGGGATGCCTTTGTCAAAACTGAATTAACAGATAACGATAAGAGAATCCCGGCCAAAAGCCGGGATTTTTGTTTAAAATATAATATGAACAAAAAAATAGCTATTCAGGGGTTCGAAGGAAGTTTTCACCAGGCTGCAGCACGTCATTTTTTCGGAAATGGGGTAGAAGTAATCTGCTGCTCCACTTTCCGGGATGTTGTAAAAATTGCCGGAAATAAGGATCAAAGTGATGGCGGTATTATGGCCATCGAAAATTCCATTGCCGGAAGTATTTTACCCAATTATAACCTTTTGCAAAAAAGTAATTTAAAAATTGTTGGCGAAATATATCTTCAGATTGATCAAAACCTATTAGTGAATCCTGGTGTTTCCCTTAATGATATCCGCGAAGTACATTCTCACCCAATGGCATTATTACAATGCATGGAATTTTTGGAAAAACATAATTGGAAATTAATTGAAACTGAAGATACCGCTCTTAGCGCACAACATGTTCATCAACATAAAAGTAAGCACATCGCAGCTATTGCCGGTGAACTGGCCGCTGATCTATTTCAGCTACATATGATAGCTCCCAATATCCACACTCAAAAAAATAATTATACCAGGTTTTGGGTCTTGCAAAATGCAGATTCTGCGATCGAAATTGAAGATGCAGATAAGGCTTCACTTATTTTTCACACAGATCATTCAAAGGGCAGTCTGGCAAAAGTGCTCACAAAAATTTCGGAAGGTGATGTAAACCTAAGTAAGTTGCAATCTATGCCTATACCGGGA
>DATCMY010000210.1:0-1511 GCA_036565505.1 Hanamia sp. | reverse complement strand
TATGCGAATGATATTCTTCTGCACTATATAAACCTGTAAAATTTATTCTGTGTTTACCAATTGTTTTATCATAGGTAAGAATATTTTCAACAGTATATCCCCATGTTTCGCCATTATTTATATAAGCAGTATTACCCTGCTTAGGACGAAAATAACTTGGAACAAGTCCTGCCGGATCATCAGATGCTCTAAACTGATCATCTTCTTCCTGAGCATAACTTAATCCAAGGTTTAAACGGTATTTTAAACCTTTTATAATTTCAAGTTCGCCATACACGCTATTAAAAGTTCTTAAACGACGAACTCTATCTACCCATTGATTATTATTACTTTTAAGTAAAAGTGGATTGTATTGTGATTGCCTGTCATCATTATCTCCTGTAGGAGATTTTATTAAATTCCCTGCAGAATCATAAGGAGTCATATATGGACTAAGAGATAAGATAGGGAACATTGGAAACACAAATTGAGATCCGTTTGTTATACCAACACTATTAAGTGTATTTAGCCCAACTTTTATCCTGTTGCCAATTTTAGAATCAATTGTCCCTCTTAATGAATAACGTGTAAAATCCTGCCCGGGCAATACTGTCGTTTCTTTATAATAACCGCCACCTAATGAAAATGTGCTTCCATTACTACCGCCTGATACAGTTAAATTATGATCTGTTTTATAAGAATTCTCATACATTGCATCCTGCCAGTCGGTTGTTTTTCCGGCAGCCATATTAGCCTTTTCTTCGGCCATATAACCCTGGCTCCAGGGAGAAATGTTTCGCATTGCAATATATTCAGTAGGATTATAAACGGGATATTTTTTTGCCACAGTTCCAATTCCATAATAAGAACTAAATGAAATATGTGTTTCACCAGATTTTCCCCGTTTAGTGGTAACGAGAATTACTCCGTTTGCACCTCTTGATCCATAAATAGCAGTTGCAGATGCATCTTTTAAAATATCAACGGACGCAACATCATCAGGATTAATATCATTTAAACCTCCGCTATAGGGTATACCATCTAGTACAAGTAATGGATCATTAGATCCGCTTATGGATCTTGTTCCGCGGATACGGATCTGTGCTCCTGAACCCGGCGTTGTACCTACTGTTTGAACTTCCAAACCGGCTGCACGACCTTGTAAAGCTCCCTGTAAATTAGATACAGGAACTTCTCTTAATGCCGTTTCATTTACTGAAACAACCGAACCTGTAACATCTTTCTTTTTTTGTGTTCCATATCCAACAACAACTACCTGCTCCATTTGATTTTCTGTAGCTATTAGAGATACACTTAACGAAGTTTGATTATTCACTTTAACTTCCCGTGATGCAAAACCAATTGAGGAAATCGTTAATGTTCCATTTGCAGGAGCATTAATTTCAAAGTCTCCTTTTGCATTGCTGCTAACACCTCTTGTGCTGCCCTTAACTACTATTGATACACCTGGCAAGGGATCTCCATTTGCATTTGTGATCTTACCCTTTACAAAAATATTATTTTGAGCTGCG
>DATCMY010000209.1:0-4351 GCA_036565505.1 Hanamia sp. | reverse complement strand
AATGCAAACATTGTATTCAGCGATAATAATTTAAGACTACAACAAGCTTATGCAAAACCTGATATAATCATCAGTGCCAATTATGACAGGCTTGGCAGTTATGTAAAAGACTACAATTCAATTGGAGTGGCTTTTCCCCTTCCTCTGTTTAATCGCAACCAGGGAAATATAAGGAACGCAAAAATACAGGTTGATGAAAATAAAGTTGAATACGAAAGTGGATTAGACAGGGTAAAAAATGATGTGACTACGAATTATATTACTGCCCTAAGATCGGAGAAACTATTGTTAAGTTTTGATCCAAAATTTGATGCCGACCTAAAGAATTTAATAGAAGAAGTGTTCATCAATTTTCAAAAGAAAAATATAACGATGCTTGAGTTTCTTGATTTTTATGATTCGTATAAACAAAATGTTTTGCAGTTGAATCAACTGCGTTTTAACAAAATGAGTGCATTGGAGCAACTCAATTTTTCAGTTGGAAAAATAATTTTTAACCCTTAATACAGTATAAATTAAATACTGTGTTTCCCAAATACTAAATGATAAAAGATGATAAAAATATCTGTTTCAACAACTCTTTTTCTCTTTGGAGTAATCCTGTTTTACAGTTGTAATCATGGCCAGGCAAAGGTTGTAGAGAAATCAAAATATGTAATCAGTGATTCCCTGTTTAAAACTTTACAAATAGATAGTGTAATGAAATGCCCGGTTGTAACTGATTTAACGCTAACGGGAAAAGTTGCCTTTAATGAACAAAAAGTTGCAAAAATATTTCCCATGGTGAGCGGAAATATAATGGATGTAAGTGTACAACTGGGAGACCATGTAAACAAAGGACAAAAATTAGGAGTGATAAGAAGTAGTGAGATGGCGGGTTATGGCAATGACCTGGTCACTTCTAAATCAAATCTGCTGATTGCTAAAAAGAATCTCGATGCATCTGAAGACATGTACAAAAGCGGGCTGCTTTCTCAAAAAGATTTTATAACTGCAAAAGAATTATACCAACAAGCTGAATCGCAATTAACCAGATCGAATGAGGTTTTGCAAATTAATGGCGGAAATACACAAGGCGAATTTATAGTACGGGCACCGATAAGTGGTTTTGTCGTTGAAAAACAGATCAACAATAATATGGCTATCCGAAATGATAATAACAATAGCTTATTCACCATATCTGACCTGAGGAATGTTTGGATTTTAGCAAACGTATATGAATCCAATATCAGCGAGGTGCATTTGGGCGATGACGTAGAAGTAACAACCCTTTCCTATCCGGGAAGAAAATTTCATGGAAAAGTTGACCAGATTTTAAATGTACTTGACCCTGCCAATAAAGTAATGAAAATAAGGATTGTACTTCCCAATAATGATTATGCGCTAAAGCCTGAAATGTTTGCCAGTGTAAGACTCGTAAACAAAAGTAATAGCGAGGCGCTTTGTGTTCCTGCAGATGCATTAATATTTGACCAAAGTCAGTACTTCATTTTAAAATATATAAGCAACTCTGATGTAAAGATCATACCGGTAAAACGCATTGGCACCAATGATGGCAGAAGTTACGTATCAGGTGATTTACAGGTTGGCGACAAAATAATTGTATCGAATGCTGTACTGATTTACGACGCCCTGAACAATTAAATTTAAAAAATTAAACATGCTAAAGATTCTTAAATCAATAATAGCCTTTTCATTAAAGCGCAAGTATTTTATTTTATTCGCGACTTTAGCGCTATTGGTCGGGGGCATTATTACATTCAAAAATATGCCGATAGAAGCATTCCCGGATGTTACCAATACAGAGATTACGATCATTACTCAATGGCCGGGAAGAAGTGCAGAGGAGATAGAAAAATTCATAACAATACCTATTGAAATTTCGATGAATCCTGTGCAGAAAAAAATAAGCCTTCGCTCTACCAGTATCTTTGGACTATCCTACATAAAACTTGTTTTTGAAGATAAGGTTACCAACGACCAGGCAAGGATCCAGGTAAATGATTTAATATCTAATGCCGATTTACCGCCTGGCATAACACCATCTATACAGCCTCCTACAGGCCCTACAGGAGAGATTTACAGGTACACGTTAAGAAGCAAAACCAGGGATACAAGAGAATTGAAAACATTACAGGATTGGGTTGTTGACCGGCAATTAAGATCTGTTCCGGGAGTAGCCGATGTGGTTAGTTTTGGGGGAGAAACAAAAGCCTATGAAATACAAGTAGATCCTGGAAAGTTAAGTAATCTCGGCATTACTCCGCTTGATGTATACAATGCCGTTACAAAGAGTAATATTAATATCGGGGGAGATGTTATTAATATCAACAATCAGTCTTATGTGGTACGCGGCATTGGGTTATTAAATGATATTAATGAAATAAAAAACATTATTGTTCAAAATGTAAATGGCATTCCTGTTTTGGTAAAGGATATTGCAGATGTGGAAATATCCAATCTTCCGCGGTTGGGTCATGTGGGAAGAACCGATGCTATTGACTCCGCCGGCAAACGCATTATTACCAATGAAGATGATGTCGTGGAAGCAATTGTTTTAATGCGAAAAGGTGAGAACCCAAGCCAGGTAATGAAAGCATTAAAAGAAAAAGTTCAAAAGGTAAATGATCAGATTTTACCACAGGATACAAAAATTGTCCCATATTATGATCGTGAAGACCTTATTCATTTTGCAACCGGAACTGTTTTACATAACCTCATCGAAGGAATTTTGCTGGTGACTTTAATAGTATCCTTATTCATGTTTAACTGGCGTACTACATTGATCGTCTCAATTGTAATTCCGCTATCCTTATTATTTGCATTTATTTGCCTTCAGTTAATGGGAATGTCTGCAAACCTGTTATCATTGGGAGCTATAGACTTTGGAATTATTATAGATGGTGCCGTGGTAATGGTAGAAGGGCTTTTTGTAATTCTTGATCAGAAGGCAAAACTCGTAGGGATGGATCGTTTTAATAAATTGACAAAATTAGGAATCATAAAAAATAAAGGAGCAGAATTAGGTAAAGCTATTTTCTTTTCAAAATTAATAATTATTGCAGCATTGTTGCCGATTTTTTCTTTCCAAAAAGTCGAAGGAAAATTATTTTCACCCCTGGCTTATACGCTGGGATTCGCACTGCTTGGGGCTTTGATAATTACGTTGACTTTAGTACCCGTACTTATCAGCATGCTGTTACGAAAAAATATACGTGAAAAACATAATCCTATAGTACAGTTCATTACCGGATTTATGTTAAGAGGATTCGCTTTCACCACCAGGCATAAACGAACCTCCATAGCCATTTCATTTATTATAATCGCCGCAGGATCGTTTTCATTTAAATTCCTTGGAAGTGAATTTTTACCTGAGCTGGATGAGGGTTCAATCTGGCTGAGAGTACAATTACCTTATAGTATATCGCTCGATAAATCTGTAGAAGTTGCAAAACAGGTTCGCGAAAAAATGATTGCTTTTCCGCAGGTAAAAAATATAGTTTCACAAACAGGGAGGCCTGATGATGGTACAGATGTCGCCGGATTTTATAATAATGAATTTGATGTAATACTTTATCCGGAGGACAGTTGGAAACCCCATATAACCAAGGAAGAATTAATAGATAGTATGAATAAAAAACTATCCGTAATTCCCGGGGCCGAACTTAATTTTTCTCAACCAATTACAGATAATATTGAAGAAGCTGTATCCGGAGTAAAAGGATCTATATGCGTAAAAATATTTGGCGATTCTTTAGACTATATGGAAAACAAAGCAACCGATGTGTACAATGTTTTAAAAGATGTAAAAGGTATTGAAGACTTAGGAGTAATTAAAAATATTGGGCAACCTGAATTAGACATTGATCTTGATCAACAGAAAATGGCGCTATACGGTGTAGCTACAGCAGATGCCAATGCAGTGATTGAAATGGCCATCGGAGGAAAAGCAGCAACACAATTGTATGAAGGTATCCGGAAATTTGACATACGTTTACGCATACCCGAAGAATACAGGAAATCAGAAAATGACATTGGTAACCTTATGGTGCCTACTCAAAGCGGTTCTAAAGTTCCGGTAAAAGAAATTGCCAATATAACTACCAAAACCGGTACCTGCCTTATTTTCCGGGATGCCAATGAAAGATATTCGGCAGTAAAATTTTCAGTCAGGGGCAGAGATATGGGAAGTGCCATAAAAGAAGCTCAACAGAAAATTAATGAAAGGGTAACATTAAAAAACGGGTATTCTATGATTTGGCAGGGAGATTTTGAAGAGTCGAGTAGGCAAGGGCATTTCAGCCCAAGCCTCTCACAAAACCGTGCTTGAGATTCTCACCTCACACGGCTT
>DATCMY010000208.1:0-9943 GCA_036565505.1 Hanamia sp. | reverse complement strand
TCTCATATCATATCTACTGACCTTAGTTGCCTTATGCATCTTGAAGGAATTATTACAAAAAAAATGCTTCCCCTGAAAACCATGCACATTGCCGATGTACTCGCAAGTGGATGGGAATAATTTTCCTTTCATCTTTTTTATCCTGAACAAATTATATTGAATTTTTTTGTTCAGTACTTCTATTTTTTCTTTTGAGTTTCCTGCCCTCGTTTTGATTAAATTTTATTTGATTAAAACCGGATAAACAATTTGTCCGTAGATGATAATGAGCTAATAAATCTCATTATCAATTTTTTTCAAATCATTAAATCAACTTCATTATGTTAAACAATGAATCAAAAGAAAATCAGCCGGACCTGATTTACGATGGTATGGCTAAACCATTTTCCAGGAGAAAATTTTTTGGAATAATGGGTGCAGGCACTGCGTTAATGGTTACTGCCGCAGCATGCAAAAAAGAAAATATAGTCAGTAACAACAGTGGTGTAAATCTTGGAAGCGGAGACCCTGGTATTTTAAACTACGCTTATGCATTGGAACAATTGGAAGCCGCGTTTTATACCCAGGTAATTACAACTCCTTATTCAGGAATAACCGCACAGGAAATGTCCTATTTAACTGATGTAAGAGACCATGAAATCGCTCATCGGGAATTTTTTAAAGCAGTTTTAGGAGCAAGCGCTACACCCGGTGAAGTTTTATCCATTGCAGGCACCTACATCAAAACAAAATTGAACGCAAGTAATTTACCAACCAGTTAAATTTTATTATTATGAACCTACAAAATATTATTTCAGAAATTGAAAAAAAAGATCCTGACGTTTACGACATGCTGGATGCCCGCAGAAATGCCATGAAAAATTTTGCAAAAACATCCGGAAGAATTGCATTAGCTTCTATCCCGTTTGCATTGGGATCAATGTTTGTAAAGGCTTATTCTTCGCCCACAACTCCTACCGATTTGATTATTGTTACTTTAAATTTTGCCCTTACGCTTGAGTATCTTGAATCTAATTTTTATATCAAAGCGGTTGCTTCAGGCATAGTACCTTCCGGAGATGCGCTTAATGCGTTTACGCTTATCCGTGATCATGAAAATGCGCATGTAAATTTCCTCAAAATTGCCATAACTGCTGCCGGAGCAACCCCCGTTTCATTTACCGCAGCAAGTTTTGATTTTACCGCTAAAGGAACTTTCCCCGGTGTGTTTACTGATTACGGAACATTGCTGGCTGTTGCACAAACATTTGAAGATACGGGTGTAAGGGCTTATAAAGGTCAAGCGCCTAATCTCATTTCAAACAATGATTATTTAACAGCTGCGCTTCAAATTCATTCGGTAAAAGCAAGACATGCAGCGCATATTCGTCAAATGAGAAAAGCTGCAGGTTTATTGGCTCCATCAGGCGTTGATGTAAAACCATGGATAACGCTAAATCAAAGTGGAATTGCATCACAAGCCGTTCAGGCAAGTTATGAAGGAGAAGATAATGTAGTTCAGGGCGGTATAACCATTACAAACATTGGAGGAAAACAAATATCTGCCGCTGCTGCATCAGAAGCATTTGATGAACCTTTGACAAAGGATCAGGTAACCGCAATTGTAATGCCCTTCTTTGCCTAAAATTAAACCCTTATGAAAAAAAATCCTTTGTAGAGATTACAAAGGATTTTTTTATACCAAAATCCAAGCTATAACTTTTTTGCAAGTTTTTTCATAACATAATTGCAATAAAAAATCCCCGGCAAATCATTACCGCGGATTTTAATAATAAATTGAAAACCTCATTTATGAAACCGGAGTAGGAGGAGTTTCATTGGATGGAACTACATCCTTTTCTTTCATTCCTGCTTCAAGCTCATTTTTTACATGATCTTTCGCATCATTAAATTCTCTTACGCCTCTTCCGATTCCGCGCATGAGATCCGGAATTTTTTTACCTCCGAAAAATAATAAAATTACCAATAGAATCAACAACCATTCAGATTCGCCTGGCATTGATAGAAGTAAAGTGGGTTTTAGGAAAATGCTTAACATTAGTTGTAATTTTTTTGTGTGGGTAATTAACTTTGCAAAGTTATCAGAATACTTGTCAGCGCAATGTAATTTTTTTTCTTATTAATCAACTTTTTAACAAATATTATTTATACATATCCTAACATCAAACAAAAAAAACCGGTAATCAATTACCGGTTTTAATTTGTAAATAATATGGAATCAAATTATCAAATTGGATTTGAAGAAGAAGATTTTGGCACATCCTTTTCTTTCATCCCTGCTTCAAGTTCATTTTTTACATGATCTTTTGCATCATTAAATTCTCTAACACCTCTTCCAATACCCCGCATAAGATCAGGAATTTTTTTACCCCCGAAAAATAAGAGGACCACCAAAAGGATAAGAATCCATTCTGATCCACCAGGCATTGACAGAAGCAAAACTGGTTTTTGAAAAATGCTTAACATGATTTATAAATTTTGTTTGAAATAAATTGAATGACAAAGTTAACAGAATACTTGTCAGGGTATCCTATTTTTGTTTAAATATAATTACGTCTTAATAATTCGAATGGTTTTAAAATATTAATTATTTTACCCACTATTTTTTTCACAATTAAATATAATTTATGAACTATTGGCTTGTAAAATCTGAACCTTCTGTATATAGTTGGGACCAATTTCAAAAAGATAAAAAAACTTTCTGGAATGGTGTAAGAAATTATGCGGCTAGAAATAACATGAGAGAAATGAAAAAGGATGATGAAATTTTATTTTACCATAGTAATGAAGGAATGGAAATAGTAGGAATTGCTAAAATAGTGAAAGAATCTTACCAGGATCCAACTACAGAAGATAAAAATTGGGTGGTAGTAGATTTGAAGCCGGTTAAAAAATTGAAGATTCCTGTTACTCTTTCACAGATTAAAAAAGAACCAAGGCTAGCCAATATGGAATTAGTAAAAAATTCAAGGCTATCTGTACAAAAAGTAAGCTGGGAAGAATGGAAAATAATTATGGAAATGAGTGACGGGAAATAAAATAAATTATGGTTTTAATTGCCATCATCTAATAATTTTTTTTTGAAAAAACATCTTGTCATACTCACTGGTGCCGGTGTAAGCGCGGAAAGCGGATTAAAAACTTTCCGTGACAGTGATGGTTTGTGGATGGGGCATGATGTATATGAAGTAGCTTCCCCACAGGGTTGGAAGAAGGATCCAGGGCTTGTTCTTGATTTTTATAATAAAAGAAGAAGAGAAGTAGCACAGGCATTACCCAATATTGCACATTATGGAATTGCAGCACTTGAAGATGAATTTAATATAACCATCATCACGCAAAATATAGATGATCTGCATGAGCGCGCAGGTTCAAAAAATGTAGTTCACCTGCATGGAGAAATTTTTAAAATGCGCAGCGAAAAAAATGAAAATATTTTTTATGATATAAAGGGTGATATTAATTGGGGTGATATTGCATCCGATGGTTCCCAGTTACGGCCTCATGTTGTTTGGTTTGGTGAGCCGGTTCCAATGATTTTAGACGCAATAAATATTATGTCACAGGCTGATGTTTTCGCTTTGGTCGGCACTTCTCTCCAGGTATATCCCGCATCCGGTTTAATTGATTATTTACCACCTGGTATCCCCAAATATATTATTGATAAAAATCCCCCTTTCATTGCAGCACATCATAATTTTTATGTGATAAAAAGTTCAGCAACCGAAGGAGTGAATGAATTGAAAAACAGATTGTTTGATGAAATAATTTAATTAATATTGGGAAAAACTAATTGCTATGGTTTCAACTAATGGTATTTCTGGTTTATTCCAAATAATAATTCTGGCCTTATTTTTAGTACCCGGATTTTTTTTCTACTCACTTTGCAAAATACTTTGAAAGTTATTTCTCCTGAAAATAGGAAAATGCAACCATCCAATGTGTGGTTAATGTTCATTCCTTTGTTTAATATTATTTGGCAATTTATTATAGTTGATAGAATTGCACAATCCATTTCTGCTGAATGTGTAAAATTGAATATTGCGGTAAAACAAACCAAGCCTACTTACAACATTGGGCTCGCATGGAATATCTGTAATTGCATCTCATTTATTCCAATTATAGGAGGATTGACAGCCTTGGTAATGTTTATCCTATATTGGGTAAAAGTAGGTGAGTACAAAAAACTATTACTTGTAAATCAGGATAATTTTCTTCTTGATGCTGAACGAAATATTTTCTATGGAGATAGGACTTATTAGAATATCTTTTCTTGAATTTATTGAGGCAAAAAAAAAGAAGAACATCGCGTTCTTCTTTTTTTATATTATTTTGATTTGAAAACTATTTATTTGCCTCCTTACTGATGAAATTTCCCGTGGCCTCTATATATCTACTGTACTTTTGATTTACCTCAGTTGTTTGCTTCTCGCCATCAATATAAAGCACTTTATCCTGAACAGCGACTGAAAAAGAGTTCTTCGTAATAAGATTATCACTTGATAAAACATCTATAAATCTCTTTATTTCTGGTTCAACAGCACCTTGGTTCACATTTTCAGGTGTGATTAATGTCCAGATATTTTTATTTTCATTCACCTGGTTCATCAAAGAAACCTTATCCAAATTTTTAAGAGTTTCCATTTTGTCTTGCCTTTCCTTATTAATTTTATCCTGGAAATTATGTGCAAGGGTAGGGGCTATTACCAATGAAATAATACTCATCAGTTTTATTAAAATATTCATGCTTGGCCCTGAAGTATCTTTAAATGGATCGCCAACAGTATCACCAGTTACAGAAGCTTTATGTGGTTCAGAACCTTTGTAATAAGTTTCATTATTGATTACAGCACCTTTCTCAAAAGATTTTTTTGCATTGTCCCAGGCACCACCGGCATTATTTTGAAATATTCCCATCAATACACCACTCACTGTAGCACCGGCTAAAAAACCACCAAGCACTTCCGGCCCAAAAATAAATCCGATTATCAAGGGAGAAATTATGGCAATTGCACCTGGCAACATCATTTTTCTAATTGAAGCATCAGTAGAAATCGCTACGCATTTTTCGTATTCAGGTTTTCCGGTACCTTCCATAATTCCAGGAATGGTTCTAAATTGCCTGCGTACTTCTTCAACCATTGCCATAGCTGCTTCGCCCACAGCTCGTATAGCAAGGGAAGAAAATATAAAAGGAATCATGGCACCTACAAATAAGCCTGCCAATACATCGGCACGGTAAATATCAATACCATCAATTTTGGCGATACCCACAAAAGCAGCAAATAAAGCAAGGGCTGTCAAAGCAGCAGATGCTATCGCAAAACCTTTTCCTGTAGCAGCAGTTGTATTCCCTACCGCATCCAGAATATCAGTTCTTTCACGTACTTCTTTTGGAAGCTCACACATTTCAGCAATGCCACCGGCATTATCAGCAATGGGGCCAAAAGCATCAATTGCTAATTGCATGGCAGTTGTTGCCATCATACCTGCGGCAGCTATGGCAACTCCATATAAACCGGCACAATAATAAGACATAAAAATACCGGACGCCAACACCAAAATAGGAAGCATGGTACTTTCCATACCAACTGCAAGGCCGCCAATAATATTGGTAGCATGACCTGTCGAAGATTGCCTTACAATTGACATTACAGGACGTTTACCCATAGCCGTAAAATATTCTGTAATAATACTCATCAAGGTTCCTACAACAAGGCCAACAATGATAGCTCCATAAACTCCATATTTTGTAAAATGATAATTTCTTAAAATCATATCCGTATCGGGCATGATCCACATAACCAAAAAATAGGAGGCAATGGCAGTCAATACAATTGAACCCCAGTTACCCATGTTCAAAGCCTTCTGTACAACAGAAGTATTGAGTCCGGCGCTTTCAGGAATTTTTACAAATAAAGTTCCTATAATTGAAAATAAAATACCCATAGAGGCTATGAGCATTGGCAATAAAATAGGTGCCATTCCACCAAAAGCATCCGATGAAAATGTTTCTCTTCCTAAAACCATCGTAGCTAAAACTGTTGCCACATAAGAACCAAAAAGATCAGCTCCCATACCGGCAACGTCTCCAACATTATCACCCACATTATCAGCGATAGTTGCCGGATTTCTAGGATCATCTTCAGGAATACCTGCTTCTACTTTTCCAACTAAATCTGCACCTACGTCCGCGGCTTTTGTATATATTCCACCACCAACTCTTGCAAATAAAGCTATACTTTCTGCACCAAGGCTAAAGCCGGTAAGTATTTCAATGGTACGCTCCATTTCAAGGCTGTCAACTGCTGCATGTGGAGCAAAAATGAATTTTAAAATAATAAATAAACCACCTAATCCCAACACAGCCAAACCCGCAACACCAAGTCCCATAACACTTCCACCAGTAAATGAAACCTTCAATGCTTTTGAAAGACTGGTACGTGCAGCTTGTGTTGTTCGTACATTAGCTTTAGTAGCCACCTTCATGCCAATAAAGCCTGCAAGAGCGCTGAGAACACCACCGCAAATAAATGAAATAGCGATACTCCAATGACTGTTGGCGCTGCTGAAACCCATAATACCCAAAAGTATGGCAGCTATTACTACGAAATAAGATAGGATTTTATACTCAGCTTTTAAGAATGCCATAGCGCCATCAGCAATGTAAGTGCTGATTTCCTTCATTTTTTCATTTCCTGCATCCTGTTTGTCAACCCATGCAAATTTTATGAATGTGTAAAGCAGTCCTACTATACCCATTGCCGGAATTACGTAAATCAAATTATCCATATCAATTATTAGTTAATTTTTTGGGTGGCAAAAATAGGGTAAAATGAGGGAAGAAAACAGCTCAATTTTAAAAATATTCGATATGAAAATCGACTAATTAATTAATACGACGATTTGCTAAAGAAAAAAATAAAAATTTGGCAATCCGGCAAGCCGTCGGGCTTTCCACTGCAATCTTTTTCCTGGCAAAAAAGCCTTAATAAAAAAAGGTTTCCCATTTCAATCCTTATTTCAAAAGAGTTTTATTTTCCTCCTTTACCAACCAAATATTTTTCAAAAAAAGTTTCACTACTCAGGACTTCAATTTCAGAAAAATAAAAATCATCCATATCTTCTGTAATGATACAATCACATTTATGTTCTATGCCGGAATAATATTCTAATCCATCTTCAAAATCATTAACAGCGGGATTTTGAAGAGTTTGCCTAACTGTATTGTCATTTATAGTAGTAATATTGATATGGCTGCATAAAATCCTGATTTTATTTTTTGCAGCGCTTTTATATTTCTTTTCTGCAAAATAAAATGCAATTGCCAGGCACACAGGTGACGTAAATAAAGTAAATTTAGTCTTATCTGCAAGACTTATAATCCGGGAGGTATAAGTGAACAGCGGATATTCTTTGTTTAAAACAGAAACCAAAATATTGGCATCAAGAAATATTCTCATTTCTTCGATTTAAAAAATTCTTCCTTTGCTTGCTTTCTTGTTCTTTTTGCTTTGGTCTGATATTCTGCCTCACCTTCTGCAACCTGCATTACCCAATCTGAAATAGGAAAATCTTCAAATGTTTGATAATTGGATGTAGTCACTTTTTTCAATAAAAATTCTATCAGCCGTGAAAGGCTAATATTATTATTTTCGGCATATTTTTTTGCTTTTATAATTACAGATTCATCAAAACTTAAAGTTATTTTGCTATCCATAAAATTCCTTTTTAAACAAAATTAATAATTTTATACTACAAACAAAATATTTTTATACGTATAACTTTATTCGACATCAATTTTCAAGAATACCTCACCCAAATAATTGATTATATCACCTGCTATTAAAGCTTCTTCTGATAATTTTATAGCAGCAATATCACCAGATAATCCATGAATATATACTCCAAGAATACAAGCATGCAACGGTGAATATTTTTGCGCAATCAGCCCGGTAATGATCCCGGTCAGCACATCGCCTGCACCTGGTGTGGCCAAGCCAGCATTGCCTGTTGAATTAAAATAACCTTTGCCACCAGGTGTGGCTATCAATGTAAAATGGCCTTTTAAAATAATAAAAATATTCAGTTCCTTAGCTTTTAATAAAGCCAATTTAATTCGGTCAAAATCTGAATCAGATTTACCAAACAATCTTTCAAATTCTTTAGGGTGCGGAGTAATGATACTGTGTGCGGGAATCGATTTATATAATGATGGATATTCGCTAAGTATATTCAAAGCATCGGCATCAATTACAACAGGTTTTTTGAAATTCCTGAATAAATTTTGCATTAATTCTTTATGGGAAGGATGTTTTCCTAAGCCGGGGCCAATTCCAATAACATCAAATTCCTTGAAATTCTTTGCATCTTTTATAAATGTATTCCCAAAGGTTTTACACATTGCTTCTGGAACAGAAGTTTGCAAAATATCATAACCAGTTTTACAAATGTAACAGGTTAGTTTGCCCACACCGCTACGCAGGCAGGCTTTGGCGCTAAGAACTGCCGCGCCCATCATCCCATAACTACCAGCTACCAGGCAGGCATAGCCGTAATTACCTTTGTTGGCAAAAGGATTTCTCGGAATATAAATCCGGCGAATTAAATTTCTATCTACCCATTCAAATGGTGAATTTTCCTGCTCTTCATATTCCTTTGAAAGTTTGATATCCAACAGTACAACCTCACCTGTAAAAGATTCATTTTCCGGCATTAAAAAAGCCAATTTTTGGTTTTGAAAAGTGAGGGTGTAATTGGCTTTAATAATTGACTGACGGTCTCCATCCGACAATTTACTCTTCGGGATATCGGGCAGACGGTGACCGTCAGACCGATAAGACCAGGAACTTTTATCAGCATATAATCCACTTGGAATATCTATAGAAATAACTTTGAAAGCATTTTTATTGATATAATTAATTAATGAAGAAAAGATACCGGTTGGCTTTTTGTTTAACCCGGTACCGAATAATGCATCAATTACAATTTCATCCTTTAGCCCTGGAAAAGGGGTTTCATTTTCCAGGAAATAAATTTCATTGGAAATACTTTTTAATCTTTCTAGATTAATTTTAAAATCGGGAGAACCTGCAGATATACTTTCCACAACAAATACTGAAACACGATAACCATTTTCAATTAAGAGCCTCGCGATCGAAAGCCCATCGCCACCATTATTTCCTTTGCCACAAAATATTTTAAAAGAATAAGTTTTATTGAAATGACTGGTAATCCAATTGTAACAAGCCGTGGCAGCACGCTCCATAAGATCAACTGAAATTACAGGTTCATGCTGTATCGTATAGGCATCCCATGCTTTTATTTGTGAAACAGAAAATATTTTCACTTTTAAAAATTTACATGAAGATACAAAGATGATATTTGCCGTAGGCTAAATGACAATATATCTGTCCCTGATAATATTCAAATGGTGAAGTGAATGGCCGACGGTAATATAACCAAGTGCCATTACAGAAACTGTATAATTACTTGCTTTTCCCGTATTGCTTAAATTCTCATCAGAAAAAGAATTAAACAGAATTATTGTAGATTTTCGAACTGCACTGAATTCTTCAATCAATTCTTTCCAACTTCTGCCATTAGCATTGGAATTGGCAGCATATTCATTTTCATTAAAAGAAGGAAGTATGTTTTTATCTTTCCTTGCAAAAGCCAAAGCCCTATAAGCAAAAATTCTTTCAGCATCAATTATGTGTTGCAATACTTCTTTAATGGACCATTTCCCTTCTGCATACCTGGAAAGTGATTGTTCTTCCGTTATGGTATTCAGAAATAAATCGGCTTCAGGCAATTGATTTTTTAAAGCGACTTTAATATTATCTTCTTTAACAAGTTTTATGTAAGTATTAAAATAAGGTGGATAAATTCCGATTTTAGAATTGAGTTTTGCGGTTCCATCATTTTCAGGATTCATTAAAGT
>DATCMY010000207.1:0-11369 GCA_036565505.1 Hanamia sp. | reverse complement strand
CTACCATAGTTACCAATAACAGAATTGACATAAAAAAGCCACCAGGGACTTGGATTCCCACCCATACAGGTGGTTTCAATCCATGTTTTAGGTGAGACAGAATGTATTTGCCTGCAAGTTTCTATGAGTGCCTCTGCTATTGGTTCTATCGACAGATAACCAGGTTCATGACCATGGTCTGTCTCATGGCAAAGAAGCGTAGGGTTTACCGTAAAAATATAGCCGTCAAACTTTAGCTGCATTATCCCATACTTTTTTACCATATCTACCAGTTGTTCCCTGAAGGCGGTTAAATAATGCTCGCCCCCAAGGCAGCACAATGTGCCTGTGCCCGACCTCCTGGCACTATCAATAATGTAAGTTTCATATCCATGCTCTTCTGCCCACTTTGAATCAAGGCTACTCGGGGAATACATGTTGCTTGGTGATATCCATAAACCAAGATTTGAATTCATCTTTTTTGCAGCCTGCTGGATTGTATTAAATTTTTTTGGAAACAAAAGGGTGTCTATACCCCATATGCTTTTGGGATCTGACCATCCCATGTCGATACAGAAAGTGTTGAACGATGCCCCATAGGGTAAGAACATTTTCTCTTCGAATGTCTTCATAAGTTCAAGAATGTTTTTTTCAGAAAATGGCATGGGAGAAGTCCACCATGAGTTGTAATTTACATGTATCTCATCGCTTCCCGGAGCCAGGTTAGCTAAAATATATGAAAGAAATGCATTTTTTTCATGGCCTGCTTGTGCTACACCGTAAACCGCTTTCCTGCTTTCATACCATGTTACTGGTTGCATTTTGAGTCCTGGCTGGTGAGCTATGGCTATACGCCCGGATTCCATCCGCACTGAAGATACAGGATATTCAATGCCTACAAAAAAACCAGGTAAGAAAACCGGGTAGCTCTGGCCAGGCACTCGCTGCAGGCTGAGTGAGAGGCTATTTGCTTCCAGCCTGTCCAAAATTATTTCCTTAAGCAAAACAGGGCTTTCAATACCTGACAACCTATATCTGGCCCATTTATGAAGAAGTTTTTCCTTTGGAGACCACTGCATAAAAAGCTGAATATCCATTTGGCCCCCACCTTGCAGGTTAACAGGTGCATACGATACCCGGAAGGGCTCTTTTATGGATTTTCGGATATCACCATATCTTCCCAGTGGAGAGTATCCTCCAATAATTTGCTTACCTATACTAAAGAAAGGGCAATCTATCGATACCGCAAGTGCCTGCTCCTGATGGGTGATAACAATTCGGTGCGGTTCAATTGTAAAAAGTGGAATAGATTTTTGTGCTCGTAAATTCGTCGAAGTTGCCATCATAAGTAAAACCCAAAAAACATGGAACCGCTTTAATGACAACCTCTTTATTCCTGGTAATATGAGAGAATTTAATTTCTTTTTCATGATTATAAAGTTTTAATGACTATCCGCTATTTGGTATTTGAATACTTGTTGATAAAATTCATTTGCAATATTAAATCTTTGATAGCAATTGAGTTCCTTGGTGAACTTTAATCTTGATTTTCTATGAATTTTTCCTGGTTTATCTACGTAAATTTTACTAAAGGGCATAAAAAATCCTTTTTACTATAGTCCGTAGCCGAGTCCTTACCCATAAATGTAAAAACCTGGCAGATATAGATAGCACCATCCCTTAAATCAGCTTCCCAATGTATACGCAAACCTAATTTTTCATTCTCAAAATCTGCTTCATATTTCTTGCCTCCCAATTTGTCTGCATAAGTTAATGCATCTGTATGAGGATTAATATTTGAAATTGTCGGAGGATCTAAAATTATAAACTCATTTGAAGTGATAACACTATTGTCTGCGAGTGTTAGTTCGAATAAGGCTGTTGCATTATTTATTTTTAATTGCTCGCGTGTGTTTTTGTCTTCAAACCCCTCGATTGTTATTCTTTAAATTTTCAGGTTCCCATCCGATTATTTTATTACTGAAACAGATGATATTTAATTTTTTCATTCAAGTACTGCATAGACTTTCACCCCATCAAGATTGACTTTGAAACTTGAAACCCCCTTACCTAAATTATTGACAACAACATTTTTTTCCTGTTCTCCAAGTTCAGGGCTCCTTATTGATAACATAGAAAAATGTACTTTATCTGTATTTATTTTATACAAGAGATTATTATCCAAAATTTTTGAATTGATATCTTCTAATATGGCAATGCCTGAATTGTCTTTTATTGTAGGATGAGGAATTGCAATAAGTGCAGTATTCATAAAATGAATCACCGGTTTATCTTTATAAAACCTGATTCTGGCAGCCCACCTTGTATCACCTGATAGCTGTGTCAAAACTGGCTTAAACTTCTCTTCTGCAATAAGTTTCTTTAAAGGATCAGGTGTTTTAGAATCTAAAATTATAAGATTTTTATACTTCTTTTTTTTCAGTTCATCTGATAAAGGAATTATACGCTTAAATCCTTTTTCATTATGGGTGCCAAATGGTAATGTAAGCCAAACAATTCCATCTTTTTCGAGATAATCTTCAACAGCTTTAGCCTGATTATCTGAAACACATCCTACGCAATCTATTATTAGCGGCGTATTTTCTTTACACAATTCAACCGAATCCGAAAGTTCAGCAGAACGCAAAATCCTATATCCTATATTGTTTTTTAATAAATTGGAAGACCATGTTTTTACACTGTCCCACTGTTCATGTCCATCTTCTGCCCTCCACCCGTTTTCCCGGCAGTATCCATTACTAACTAACCTTACTTCAATTAAATCCTTGCCATCCCTATAGTTAAGATTACCGTTTGAAATTTCCCAATTGTTATATGGGCTAATAATATCCTGTATTTCTATCGCGTCTTTTGGATCCTCTTCAAGGCGGTGTTCCATTGTGCTGCTCCAATTGGCAACTCCCCAAAATCGACTTAAACACCATCCAAGGTAACCGCCTTTTCCATATACTGTATAGCTGAGTGCCATAGCCGGAGCATGTTTATTACTATTCGCAATATCCTTTTGAAGAATAGCTTCAGGTTCTTTTTCCATCCAGTTTACACTTAATATGTTTATGCCAACGTTTTCAAGCATAAAGAAATCCAGGTAAGGCGACATTTTTTCCAGATTGAGCGTTATCGAATTTAAAACTATGGGCCCGGCACTGGAACAGCACGTCATCAGAGGTTTATCGTTAAGGACACTTCTGGCCATTTTTAAATGATCAACAATAGAATCGGATTTCATTCTTAGCCAATCTCTGAATACGGGGTTTTCATAATTTCCCCAATGAAGCATATCCTTACTAGTATCACCCCAAAAATATTTATCTCCAAAAACCGGAATATCATGTCCATAATCCTTTTTGAATCTTTCGCGGCAATATTTACAACCACAGGTAGTAAGTCCGGCATAATTGCACATATCATCAATCTCAATACCATCTATAGGCACCTCTTTTAGTAACCTTTGCAGATATTTCATGTGCATATCCAAAAATCCGGGATTATTGAAGCAGAACGTATCCATTTGATATTGTCTGGCATACCCCCTGCTTCCATCACGTAAATCAACCTCACAGATATCTTGAAAAAAGTGCCCTTCGTATTGTGCAAATTTAGCCGCGATCGGATCCGGATACAATAAAACATGGTGACGCTGGCCCCTGTTTAATTTTTTAATCTCATCCTCACCCCTTGGCCTTTCTACGTCATTGCAAGAATAGTGGTCCATAAATTTGATATCATATTTATGGAGCTCCTCACACACATTATGATAGTAACCGTGTAACTGGCCGAAGTAATTTGAAAAATCGAACCTGATATGAAACCCATAATTTATCGCAGTATCAATTTTTGCCTTTGCAAAGCCTTCCGCCCTTCGTTTAATATTATCTATTACACTTTTTTGAGGCCAAAGAATATCGTCTAATGTACACCACCAACTGGCAACATGATTCGGAATAAATGCCAGACTTTCTGGCGAATCGATTCCGCTAATAATATTCGTTTGGGATTCTGGTTTAAAGATATTATAAGGGAAACCGGTAATATGGTTAGTCAGACCAAGACCTATCCCAGACATCGCTGTCATTTTTATAAATTCACGACGGTTATTATTTTGTTTCATTTTGTTTATTATTTAATTATTTAATGTTTAACAGGGTCAAAAACGAAGAATTTTTTTCTATCGGTTATACCGTAAACCAATCCATCTGGGCCAATACACAAATCAGTATATTCCTGCACACCCGGCAATACCACTTTATGCCAGCCTAAATGTTTGTAAGCTATATTCATAATATACAGCTCCGCTTCTTTTCCTTTCTTTCCCCCACACAGAGCCGCTTGTTGCTGTTGGAATAATCTTCGCTTCCCACTTTTTGTCTGAGCCATAGCGAATCCGGGCAGTAGCAGTACCACTCGTTATTGTTCTGAGACTACCAATATAGGTACCGGGCGCAACATGCACTGTATTGCCGGGAGTAATAATGTATGCGGCTTTCTGAATGGTTTTGAAAGGTGAAGCATTCATACCAGAATTCGAGCCTGAACCTGTGGGAGAGACATAAAGATCCTTACCAATGCTGCCACTTAAAGTCATCCCTAAAGAAAAAACAGCCATTGCAAATAAGAGTGGTTTTATTTGCAGTATTTTGTTTTGAGTTTTCATGGTTTGTTTATATATTGGTTTGTTTTATTATGATAAAACTTATTGGATCACTAATTTTCCATAGTCAATACTTTCATTATCGTTGATGATGCAATAAAAATAAATACCGATTAGTAATTCTTCTCTGTCAATTTTGTTTCAAAGGTATTAATCGAAATCATTTTTACCTCTTTTTCTGCAGACACCGTATATTTTCATACGCCCCGATGTCATATTCTGCTCCATTGAATAGTATGTTCCCATCTAAATTATCGGATCCGGTCCGGATGTAATTCAAGAACTGTGGGTCTACATCGATTTCTCTCACTCGTGTTGATCCGGCTCCACTACTGAGCTTATAGTTTGTGCCATTTTTAAATGATCTGATAGTCGCAAAGTTAATGCAAGAAGTGTAAGTGTAGGATTGGGTGCCCCTGAAGTGGCAAAGCAGGAAGAACCTGCAATGTATAAATTTGCAATATTATGTACTTTACAATTAGCATCAACTACTCCTTCTTTAGGATTATCGCTCATACGGGTAGTGCCCATATGATGCTGCCCTCCTCCTGTAAAAGAAGGCCATGAAGTGTCTTTTTCATCTTGTAAAAAATCCGTCATTTTTACGCGCCCTACTCCTTCACGCCCTACCTGCTGGCCCAAAAGTTCATATATCTTACGAATACTTCTTTTTTCAAATGGGGTAATCTCCCAGTGTAGAGCGGCACGCTGTACACCCAATGAATCTTTTTCAGAATCGAGAGTAACACGCGACGAAGGATTAGGAGCCTGCTCTATTCTTGTAATAAGTTGAAAAGCGTCTGTATGAGGATTTTTTGCGGCGTCCTCTCTTAACTGTATGTCTTTTGCATTTACTAAAGGAGTTAAAGAAATGGTGCCATTTAATATTTTGTGCTCTATTTGTTTTTTCTCGCTGATAGCTAATTCTGCACGGGGAGTTCTGGTCTCAGTGTGCATATATAATTTCAAAGCGTTCGGCTTTTCTAACCATAATTCACCAGAACCGAAAATTTCAACATGTTCCATAAAATACCGGCCAACCAAGTCGTTGTCATTACCCAAACCTTTAACAGCCTGTTTATTCGAGGCAAGCAACAGTCTTGCATTTTGAATTGCGCAGCAGGCCAAAACAAATATCTTTGCTCTAACCTTATGTTCTTTACCTGCATAGTTTTTAACAGTTACTTCTTTTATTTCTGAAGCATTTTCATTTGCCGTTATATCTGTGAGATTTGTATAGGTATATAAATGAATGTTCTTTGCATTTACAATGGTATCCTTATATTTTTTTCCAAAACGTGTTGGTGGACTAAATTGCCACATTTTATTCCAAACCACACTATCGTCCGACAGAAGGGGAATTAACAATGGGTCATTCTTTTGCCAATATTTCACTGTATAATCGTAAGGCCCAAGTTCTAGAATTTTTTGAGCCCGTTCATAAAAAGGATCTAAATCATTCCTTGTAATTGGCCAGCCACTATGTGGTACCCAATCTCTTTTTACAAAATCTATATGATCAAAAGTTGAACAAAAACCTCCCCAATGGCCGGTAGTGCCACCAAAATAATGTAACCTCATTGCTTTTAAGGGATAATAGGGCTGGCCTGTAGTTTTACCGTCATATAATTCCTGAACTTTATCATCGTATTCAAAACCTCCTCCTTCCAGAAGAATTACTTTGTAAGGAGTATTCATCCATTCCAGTGCGAGGCTTATACCGGCTGCACCAGCGCCTACAATACAAATATCTCCTTCTATCAAAGTGTTATTGTCCAGTTTTCTTGCATCAATATACATACATTTATGTTTTAGTTTTAAGATAAAGAGAAAAGTGCACATTGACGTGCTTCTGTGACAGAAAGAACCCATCCCTTTATAACAACTGTTTTGCCGGTTTCAAAGTCCTGTTTAATTTTTTGATCTACCAATGAATTTATTAATGATAGGGCAGACGTTTGCGAAAAGCGTTTACCTTTACTGTTAGTCAAAAGCAGGTCTACCAATTGATTCTCTCTTTTTTCAGAAGGAAACTGCACTTTATATACCGTTCCTATTTCACGCAGCGTTTTTGCATCGCAGATATGTGATAAAAATAAAGGCCGGCCTAAAGTTTTATTTAATGGTTCATTTCTGTTAAGGAAATATAACGTGGGAACAACTATTGCCACTGCACTAACAACATTTAGATAAATAAAAGTTTTTCTTTTCATAATCGAATTGTATAATCTCTTTTTGGAATTTTTATAATTTTAAAATAAAAACATCAACTACTTAGTTTTTAACGCTTTTCTTCAATTTTGAATTGTGCATGAGCCCTTCTTTGATAATCTGATAGTTTGCTTGTGATTTCACAAACCGTTTTTTTAACCTTAATCTACTTATTTATCTGGAAAATCAGGAAAATGTATCAGGGCAGGAAATGACGGGAAATTATCAGCATTTATTAACAGTTTAGGCAAAAGTACTCTGGATTCTTTAGTCACAGTGCCATAATCAGTAACGGCTGCTGAAATTACTGCAGGACGAACATCAACGCCGGAATATTTGAGCTTAATAATTTCTCCTCTTTGCAAAGTGTCTGTAATTACGGCAGGTTCTTCTTTCCATCCGCTTGTATTTGCCACGATTTTTGAAACTGACTGAGGCAATTGCATTGATGCACCCAGGGAAAGTTTACTTAATGAATTTGTAGTGGCTTGGACATATATTACTGTGTTTTCACCTGAAAAAGTCTTCCAGGCCTGAAAATTTTTCTCTGGAATAAGAGCATCAAGATTCTCGCGGCACCATATAAGGGCTCTTCCAAATGGTTCGATGAATTCATCTACCGACATACCTGCCTTAATAAGATATACGAGCGCCGTTAATGCATCGTTTAAAACAACTCCTTCATGCGACCTGAAGCGCCTTTGATTCATGGGATTCTCTGCTCCGTCATAATACCAGCGCCCATCGTTCTTAAGTTCCCGTACCTCATACCAAAGCAATCCACGGGCATATTCCAGTAATACGGGATCTTTTTTATAATAACCCATCATGGCAACAGTCCTTGCTACCAGAGCCTGGATATTGTCAGTCGCGCTTGTGCCGCTTTTTGGAGAGCCTGTGCGGCCATATTGTGTCCAATAATATTTATTACCATTCCAGATACCGGAATGAAATCCATACTGAGGTATTTGATAATTAAGGAATTCCTCTGCCGACTTAAGATACTTCATGTCACCATCCAGCTGCCAGCCTTGCAGCATGGCAAGAGCAATATTAGAACCAACGTGATGGTCAGGTTCGTGTAAACTCCATTGATATTCGTAACCGTCTAACCATGCCCAATCGAAGAGATAATCCCAGCCGCCCCTCCATCTCAGGGCCTGACCACTCTGCAGAAGTTTTATGTGATCTTGTGGAAAGAAATCTTTAACAAACTGGTTGTGACCGTCTGGCTGATACTGGGAATATAAGAGGAAATCAAGCATCTCATGAAAGCGCTCTATGTAAACTTTTTTACCTGTAAGCAGAAAGGCAGGCTGAAAGCTTCCTACGGTCCAGTCATGCATTCGCCGTGGGTAATAGCGAGAGCTGTAAATACTCCAGCCGCGCATAATCGGGTGAAAAGGAATATCATCTGCAATGATCAACGAACGGGTGGTGTCAACTTCTTTGCCTAACATACTGGTACCGTGAGGAAGCGCAAGCAGATACTCTGAACTCTTGATTGGATCAGCTATATGAGTCCAATAACCTCCTTCGTTTGTCCAATATCTGCCAAAGAAGTAATCCCGCACCACTTGGTTCATCCAGGGATTAGTGCCTTTACCCAGCTTACGGGAGGGACGGATATGTGACCAGAATTTCTCCGGTGTCATTGGATCAATCATATCTACTACTTCCGTCACAGTGAATGGATACCCAAAAGCGTCATAAAGCGTTTTTGCAATACCGGAAGCAATGGGCTGTTGTGCCTTCACAACGTTGGAGAGGCTCATCAATATAAACAATAATAAAATGTATTTTTTGAATATCATATTCTTCGTTCTCATTTTTTTATATTTTACTGAATTCATTTCCATAAAAGGTTATTTAGTTATAGTCACAGTAGCAGGGCCATTAATTTGCCAGGTACCGTTTGCATTACGCTTAGCCTGGCTCCAGGCAGGAACTTCAAATGAATCGCCTGGAGCTAGCAGTTGAATTTCGAATTTATCGCCTGATCTGAAAGTACTCTTAGTATCCTCACCAAGCATTATTTGAGTGCGCTTATTCTCTAAGTTCTTAATTACTGCCCTTTGTGGAGGATTTTGATTGTCAACTAACCAAAAACCATTATATCCGCCATTATAATCATAATGAACGTTTTTTTCAGCTGGCAGGCCGAAACCAGTCTTTTCAGAATAAGTATATGTATAAGGACGAGTGTGTGGGAAAGGAGCATCAGTAATAATACTATGAGTTTTAGGATCATAGCTTTGAACTACGCCAACTGCATGAATATTGCTGGAAGCATCTATAGTAAGCCAGCTATTTTCCCCTGCAGCTTCACTTTTATTTACCCGCAAAACGAAAGAACGGATCAGCGCAGGTTTATTTAAACGTATAATACTTCCTGCTAAATGTTTGGTTTGTTCATAAGAGGCATTTACCAGTATGCGCAATGGCTGGCTTTCTACCTGCAAAACTTCCAGGGGCTTTGTAAACAATGGCGTGACGGTAAATTTAAAGTCGCCCTTATTAATATGGCCGGTACCGGTTAAAGAAGCAGATACTACTTTACCGGAAGCATCTAATCCCAAAAATCCTTCTTCACCTGAAAAAGAAAGTCCGCCATCAAAATACACAGTTGCAGTTACTTTATCTGATGCCATATAAAAATGTTCACGTATCGCTGAAGATACTGTTGCAGCAGGAATTAGATGCAAAGCAAACGCTGACTGAGAACCATCCTTAGGCAGGAGTTGTTGCACATTGGCCAGTTTATTTTTCCCTGCCGTTTGAAGAATAACTGAAGTAAAACGCACCGTTTCAGAAGCTGGAACCTTCACATGGGATAACGCATAAGTCACATCTATAGGGGTGGTGGGCTTCGGTGATTGCGCAATAATCAGCTCTGCCGATGGGGGTGCAAAGTGCCAAACATACATCTGATGATCGGTTTTATCAGTAGCCGACCATTGCAAGTGTGCAGGCCCGTTCAAAGTATAAAAACTTGGATGGCTTAAAAAACCATATCCTGCTCCGGGTGGCGCAAAATAAAAGGGTTTATCTACGTAAGAAGTTACGCGGCCATTAGGATCCAATTCAGCAGAGTAATCCACCTCCGGACTTAATACTGAACCGTTCCTTGTTTCTTTCAGCACAGTTTTAGAGATAGGTAGCACTTGTAATTTCCCCTTCGAAATGCCATGCAGGCTGTAATCATATTCCTGGCCACCACGTGCCCAAAAATTATCTATGATGTAGCTATCTTCAGGTGACAGATCAATTAACGCCACCCTTCGCTTATATTCAGAAAGACCCTGATAGGTATAAGCCTGTGGGTCATTCACAGCAGCCGAATGCAGAACTTCTCCATCAGCCCATGTTTGCAAATCGCCGCCAGGTGAAGGGCGCCGCAATTGGTTACTCCGGTTTACGACCAATATGTTATGTGCCACTGTTGTGCCTGTAAAACCAAAACGCAGATGAGTATTATAATAGCCAGGATCAAATGAAAATTCCCGCCCTTTGGCATAAAAAGCCAGTCCCAGCTCATCTGCTTGGCCGTGGTTTAAAGTAGGTCCGAAACGTACCAGGGCTGCTCGTTCCTTTTCCTTTTCACCGGAACGTAAAATCAATGTGCCATAATCAAACAGTAAAGTACTGCGGGACACAAGTGCTGAGCCGGTTGTGAGTTGAGCCTGATTAATAAACTCTTCCCGACCGTATGTGCGAAACAGGTCTGCCTCGCCGTAGCTATAATCAGCCGGCATATTCTGCAGCATTTGAGCAGCAGTCTGCAGTGCGGCATCACGCAGTTCTTTCTTTTCACTGTATCGATAAAACTCCTGGGCAGCTGTCAGGGTACTCTTGTCAAATATACGCCCGTCGGTGCGTATAATGGCATCAGGACCTGCATCGCCAAAAAGCGGTAAGCGGCCGGCCACCTGAATGCCGGTGAAAAAGTTAAGCGCAAATTGAGCAAACCGTGCATCGTCATATGCTTCATAACCTTTCGGGTATGCCGGCAGCCGCATTCGTCTGAGGAAATGAGCGGTAGAAAGTAATAATTCACGGGTATGTTGTGCATACAAAGTACCTGTTTCAAAATACCGGCCATTGATATCAATGGTATTTGTTACAGCATAGCGAAAGCCCAAAGGTCCGTTAAGCGCCCAATCTACCCATTCCGTAATTCCAAGCATTGCACCCACAACCAGTGGCGCCCGATTATAATCAATATTGCCGTTGTTTAATTCATAACTTGCGCCATGTCCTGCTTTAGTCATACGAAGGCAATAATCAGCCCCGTTCATCAGCAGATTCAGCTCAATATTTTTTAACATCGTATAACCCGAATTAGAAAGTGATGGTTTAATGGCATGGGCACTCGTGGAGAGAATTTCGGCAAAGTATGCATAGTTCATCAGAGCACGGGCTGCCTGATAATAAGGCCTTTCTAACCGTCCGCCATCGGCTTTGCCCGGTTCAAGTTCGGGATAATCTATTGGACCCTCATTTGCTC
>DATCMY010000206.1:0-2822 GCA_036565505.1 Hanamia sp. | reverse complement strand
CTTTATTCATCCAATATTTAAAAATATTTATAGTTAGTTTTTCAATACAAAATTAAAGAGTATAGTACCGCTTTCTATATCACTTTGGCTGGGTGGAAATTTTAATTGTTTTGCTTTTTCTATGGCAATATTTCTAAGTGTAGCATTTGATGTGGTGGTTCCTTTTGCAATTCCGGCACTGGTAACTTTTCCCGACGCGTCTACTTTTATATCTACATATACTTTGGCATTTTCATTAAAATCATCCTGCATATTCGGGAAACGAATAGGCCTGCGGCCTGAAAGACCGCGAACCACACTTACACCACTTCTACCACCGGGAGAATTTCCATAAGCATCGGGTTTGCCATCGGGGCTTCCTGCGTCGCCATTCCCTGGTTTGTAGCCCTGGTTCCTGTAGCCATTATCTTCTGTAGCGCCATTGCCACCTGTTCCGGTTCCACCTTTATATAAAGGAATTTTCGGTTTTGGCGGAGCCGGATTTGGATTTACAACCGGTGATGGGTTTATATTTTTAGAAGCTTTTTCAGAACTAATTTTATTGATTTCTTTGGCAGGTTCTTTTTTCTTTTCAGTTTTTACAACAGGTGCGGCCGCTTCATCATTGTTTTCATCTGCCTGTATATTTTGTGATGGGCTCTCTGTAGCTCTCCGTGCACTTTGATGTGATGTTACGCTTTGGTTATCAGGAGCTCTATCTCCTTTTACTAATGGTTGCACATCACCCATACCTTCCTGTTCATTGCCAAGATTCACTTCAATTAAATCCTGTACAGTTGGAATTGGCGGCACTTGCATGGGCCAGGTATAAAAAATAGCGATAATCAAAAAAAGTCCGCAAATGATGGTGGTGTACATCAGCGCTTTCCTGTTTTTTTCTGCTTCAAATGAATGGTGCATGGCACTTGCTTCCAAAATATTTATTTTATTTCTTATCAAATTTAACCAATTGATAAAAATAAGATTGTTAAAAAAGATAAGTCCTTACCCTTATGTACAAAAATCGGGAATCTTAATTTTAAAATCTAAAAATAAAAATGAAAATGTAAATTCATGAATTGTATCAATGCGAATGTATTTTTGCATAAATATATTTTTGTATCGATGCATTTTTGCAACAATTAAACTGTGGAATAAAATGATTAAAAAAATTGCCATTATCGGTGGAGGAAATTTAGGTACTGCGATAGCAGATGGATTATTAAAAAGTAAATTCTGCAAACCGGCAGATATTACTATTACTAAAAGAAACATTGCAACGCTCCAAAATTTAAAAGATAAGGGAGTGAATATTACTTCCAATAATAATGAAGCAGTAAGCAAAAGCGAATTGGTGATATTGGCTGTAAAGCCTTACCAGGTAAGCGATGTGCTAAATAGTTTTAAAGCAGATCTTTCTTCAAAACATATTTTAGTATCGGTGGTAACGGGTGTGCTGATTGCTGAAATGGCAGAAATAATTCAAAAAAAACTTCCGATATTCAGGGCAATGCCTAATACTGCAATTGCTATCCAGGAAAGTATTACCTGTTTAAGTTTTACCAATGCTGCATCCGGGCAAATCAATTATGTAAAAAATTTATTTTCAACTTTAGGGAAGGTGGCCATTATTGATGAAAAATTAATGGAAGCCGCTACAGTATTGGGTGCATGCGGTACCGCATATGCAATGCGTTATATTCGTGCCAACATTCAGGGCGGAATTGAAATTGGTTTTGATGCTGCTACTGCCAGTTTAATTGCTGCTCAAACCGTAAAAGGGGCAGCCGAATTATTATTACAAAAAGGTACGCATCCTGAACAGGAAATTGATAAGGTAACTACACCAAAAGGCTGTACCATTGCCGGTTTGAACGAAATGGAACATTGGGGGTTCAGTTCTTCTTTAATAAAAGGAATAGCGGTGAGTTATCATAAAATTGCCAAAAGTTAGATTAGCGGGCAGTTGACATTTTTTATAAAAAAATCGGTTAAGTCTAACTTATCAATCTTAAAAATTCTTCTTTCTTTCTTCTTGCCACATCTATTACTTCATCGTTTTGCAATAATACCTGGCCACCATCGCCACGGATATATTTTTTAATATAACTGAGATTAATAAGATGTGAATTATGTATTCGGTAAAAACGGTATGGTGCTAAAATTTCTTCAAAATCTTTTAAGAGTTTGGTTACAATAATAGATTTTCCATCTTTAAAATAAATTTTACTGTAATTGGAACTTGATTCTACACGTATGATCTGGCTTATTTCAAAAAAATCGACACCTTCATTGGTAGAAATGGTAATCTTATCATTTTGAGTTCTGGAGTCGGAAAGATTCTGTCGCAATACTTCTAATTTTTCAGGCGTTTGCTTGCTTTGTGCTTTCATTAAACGGTCTACCGAGTTTTGCAGATCTTGTACGGCAATGGGTTTTACTAAATAATCGAAAGCGCTGATGCGGAGCGCATCTATAGCGTAATGGTTATAAGCTGTTGTAAATACTATGTCAAAATCTTTTTCTTTTATTTGTTCCAGCATTTTAAATCCGTTCATCCGTGGCATTTCAATATCCAGAAACACAACGTCGGGGCGATATTGTTCAATTAACAGAATGGCTTCTTCCGGTTTTTGTACTGATGCAATAATAGTTACATCAGGGCAAAATTCTATGAGTTTTTGTTCAAGATTCTGAAGGCTTGGAAGCTCGTCGTCTACCAAAATTGCTTTTAGTTGTCCCATAATTTTTTATTTTAAAATTTAAAAATATTGTAACTATTCAGTACCGAAAGTAGCAATTAAAAATAATGCGTTTAAAACATTTTGTCCGGACTTTATGGT
>DATCMY010000205.1:0-3523 GCA_036565505.1 Hanamia sp. | reverse complement strand
GGAAATTAGCTACTGTATTTTCTGTGCTTGCCATATTTATTTCATGTTTGGGATTATTTGGATTAGCAGCTTACACGGCAGAAAAAAGGACCAAAGAAATTGGTATCCGTAAAGTTTTAGGCGCAAGTGTTAAAAGCCTTGCGGGGTTATTATCAAAAGATTTTTTAAAACTGGTTGCCATTTCCTGCATCATCGCTTTCCCGATTGCCTGGTGGATGATGAACAAATGGCTGGAAAGTTATTCCTACAGAATTCATATAAACTGGACAATATTTTTTGCTGCAGGATTTCTGGCATTGCTCATTGCATTGCTAACAGTTAGCTTCCAGGCTATAAAAGCAGCTGTGGCCAATCCCATAAAAAGCTTAAGAACCGAATAAGAAAATTGTGAGGGAGAAATAGTAAGTGATTCACCAAAAATAGAATGTAACCATTAAAATAAAATTTATGCTTAAAAATCATTTCAAAATTGCATGGCGAAACCTGATGAAGTATAAATTTATTTCGTTCATCAATTTATTTGGCCTGGCCGTTGGAATTACCTGCTGCTTGCTTATTACTACTTATATACTTAATGAATTAAGTTATGACAGGTATAATAAAAATGCAGATAACACCTATCGCATCACACGTAGTTTTAATAATGAAGAAGGGATCGTATCTCTGAATCTTAGTACAATCTCTCCCCCCTTTGGATATTATCTTCCAACAGATTTTCCGGAAATAAAAAAAATGACAAGGCTTTTAAGTAACGGAACAACTCCATTAAAGTATAAAGACAAGCTAATAAATGAACCGCAGGTATTTTTTGCTGATGAAAATTTATTTGATGTCTTTACCGTCGATGTTTTGAAAGGAGATCCAAAAACAGCTTTAAAAGATCCCTTTTCGGTGATGCTCACAGAAGAAGTAGCAAAGAAATACTTTGGAAATGAAGACCCGATGAATAAAGTATTAAGAGCGAACAACCAGTTTGATGTTAAAGTAACCGGCATTTACAAAGGCTTTCCGGCTAATTCACATATGCACCCTGGCGTTCTGGTTTCTTTTAATACTTTAAAAGATTCAGCTGTATATGGTGAAGTAAATCTCCGTAACAACTGGGGGAACAATTCTTTCTTTACTTATTTATTGCTTCCTGAACATTATGATGTAAAAAAAATGATTACCCAATTTCCGGCTTTTATTGACCGGCACATGGACCGGAGGTATTATAATGGCAAATTACCTTCAAAATTTACAACACTTGGCATGCAAAAACTAACTGATATTCATCTTTACTCGCATACTGATAATGAGGCCGAGCCAAATGGTGATATCAACCGTGTTTATATTTTCTCTGCCATAGCATTATTCATTTTATTAATTGCATGTATCAACTACATGAATTTATCGACTGCAAGGTCTGCATTGCGTGCAAAAGAAATAGGAATCAGAAAAGTAATTGGAGCAAGAAGAAAAGAATTAATATTTCAATTTCTGAGCGAATCGGTATTAATAGCCTGGATAGCGACTCTATTAGCCTTCATAGGTTTATACTCTGCTCTGCCCTGGCTCAATAAACTTTCAGGAGAGCAACTTTCTCTTATCATTTTAAACAATAGGAAGGTATTGATGCTGGTTTTGGTAACACCCTTTGTTATAGGTATTTTATCAGGGATATATCCTGCCTTATTTATGTCCTCTTTTCAGCCGTCAAAAACATTAAAAGGCTTATTTAAAGCCGGGAATAGCAGTATTTCTCTTAGAAAAATATTAGTGGTGGCACAGTTCACCATTTCAATTATACTAATTATTACAACCATCATTGTGTTGCAGCAGCTGCGATATATACAGCAAGCTTCATTGGGTTATGACAAGGAACATCTCATTGCAATTCCTTATAATAATTCCATTAATGCATCATATGAATCATTCAAAAATGAGTTACTACAAAACCCGGGCATCAAAGATGTCGGCCGTTCATCGCGTATACCTACAGGCAGGTTATTAGATAATATGGGTGCATCTGTACTTGCAGGAGATTCCATGCGGCCTGTAATGACTGATATCAAATATGTAGCTGTCGATTACGGGTTTATACCTACTTATGGAATTAAGGTAATTGCAGGGCGCAATTTTTCACCGGCTTACGGGAGAGATACTTCTAACTTTATATTGAATGAAGCAGCAATAAAAGCAATAGGCTGGAAATCTCCCGGTGAGGCAATTGGCAAAGATTTTAAATATGGTCCATTTAAAGGGCAGGTGATTGGTATTATGAGGGATTTTCATTTTGAATCCCTGCACCAGAAAATTACCCCAATTGTTTTATTAAATCCAACAACTACCCCTACACAATCTTTTTTTAATGCCTTTTCGGTAAAGATTGCCGGCAATAATATTCCCTCTTCATTAGCGGCAGTTGAAAAAACATGGAAAAAATACATTCCTGAGATACCTTATCAGTATAATTTTCTTGATGAAAAATTCGCACAGCTTTATGAGTCGGAGGAGCGACAGGGAACCATCTTCACGGTTTTTGCAGGCATTGCCATTTTCATTGCCAGCCTTGGATTGTTAGGCTTATCAGCATTTGCAATCACCCAAAGGGTAAAAGAAATAGGTGTTCGTAAAGTATTGGGTGCAAATGTTAGTTCTATCGTTAAACTATTATCGAAAGATTTTTTAAAGCTTGTATTAATCGCAGCGATTATTGCCTTTCCGGTTGCTTGGTATACAATGACACGTTGGTTGGAGGACTTCGCCTACCGCATTCATATCCATTGGTGGGTATTTGTTTTATCCGCAATTCTTGCTTTGATCGTTGCATTGATCACAGTAGGTTTCCAGGCAATAAAAGCGGCGTTGTCAAATCCGGTTAAGAGCCTTAGAAGTGAATAAAATGATAATAGATGATTACTACCGTACTAATTATAAACGAAAAAATTTAGAAATAATAATCTTCAATATTTGTTTGTTTACCTGTTTGCTAACAGCTATAAATAAACGAAAATTTAATAAAAAAATTAAGGTTAAGACATGATAAAAAATTATTTCAAAATCGCTTTTAGAAATTTATGGAGAAATAAAGGTTTCTCTGCTATAAATATTTTCGGTCTTGCTATCGGAATGGCAAGTGCTATACTGATTTTATTGTGGATTCAAAATGAAATGAGCCATGACAGGTTTCATCAAAAAATAGGTCGCATTTATATAATGAATAACCGGGACCATTTTAATGGAAAATTGAATGCATGGGCTACAACGCCGAAAATTCTCGGGCCTACATTAAAAGCCGACTATCCTGAAATAGAACAAGCTGTCAGGGTGAATAATGCTGATTTTTTATTTACAGTTGGAGAAAAACATTTGAATGCCCATGGATATTTTACTGACTCCGGATTTTTAAAAACATTTAGTTTTCCTTTGCTTGAAGGCAATGTTAATACGGCTTTGAGCGAAAATTATCACATCGTAATTACAGAGAAATTGGCTAAAAAATTATTTGGAGATGAGGACGCTATAGGAAAAAGTATCCCTG
>DATCMY010000204.1:0-5408 GCA_036565505.1 Hanamia sp. | reverse complement strand
GGTAAGGGCTTGCTTTGTGCGGTTACAAGTAGGTAAACAGTAACCCCACTGTTACCTACCCATTTTATTGTTATTTTTTGTTCCGGGGAGCTGGCAGGATTAAAAAATGCGCTTCTTTTTGTTCAATTTTCAATATGGGTGATTTGCAGGGCCTGGTCTTAGTTGATATTAAACTGTTCAGATAGTCCTCTGTTAGTTCGCGTGGATGACCCTGACCTGAAAGATACAAGAACTTTGGGGCTATCCATTTTTCCAGATCGGTTTGCAAACAACCAACAATTATATTGTTATCAAATAGTTGTTTGAAAGCATCTGCTAACTGATTACCATTACCCCGGAATATCAGTGGAAAATTTGGTTCAATATTTTTAAATAATAAGTCGGATAAATTTGAATGATCTTCTTGCGCAAAATAAGGTTTCAATACGTTAAAAAATTGCTCAGTTGCTCCATCTGTAAAAATAGGATACCTAATAATTGGCTTAACCGTTTCTTGTGGTGAAAGCTGTATATCTTTGGGCTGGCTACTTATTTCATTAGTTGCCGGTTCTGTTTTCTTTAATGTTGCCTCTGTATCCTGTATTAATTCTTTTAAAAACAATTCCCGGAGCTTAATAGAATCCGCAAGATCTTCTACAAACTGTGCGCCTACATGAACTTCTGCACTATCGCCCTGCAAATTATGAACGATAAATAATGTATCCAGCCGTATTGTAAAAGGATAAGATGATTTATAGTCCTGGTAATAATCATGGTAATGCTGGTGGTAATTCTGCCATAATTCCTTAAAACGATTTTTTACCTTATTTAATTCTGCCAACTGCAAACCAATGCGCGCCCTATCTAAAGCCAGTACATCAATAAACGCCATGTCTTTTAATACCCGCAACTCGCTCTTATAAGAAAATGAATCATAGTATTGTGTTTCGCGGCTGATGTCATAGCCGGGCATTTCCCGCATTTCATTTGAAGCCGCTTTAACAGATACTTTCTGATTGGTTAATTGCAGGGTAAATGTTTGAATACGGGTTAAAAATTCTTTAAAGTGCTGCATAGGTTTCTGTGATTAAAATATCTTATTTAAATTTTGAACCTTGCCAGTCGCTATAAAACGCCGATTGAAACCATTGTGAGGCGAGGTATATTGTCAGGTTACATTTATTCCTTATCTAATTTTTTTCAAGAAATCTATAATCGAAGTTTATAGGTCTCGTTTTGTTGGTGTCAAGAAATTCAATAATGTATTCTGCTCTGTCTTTATTTACTTCAATTATTTTCCCTTTTTGCCAAATAGGATGTTTGACGTAGTCGCCTTCGGAAAATTTCTGTTCAGTAATTTTATTTTCTCTTTCACTTTCTCTTTTTAAACTTTCTTTTGCTTCATTTTCAATTTCCGACCTTAGCACACCTTTACGCACATAAAATGCTTCGCTAAGTTCAAATAAAAAACGTGAAGGATATTTATTTGAACCTGTGTTGAAGTTATACCCTTCTGATTCAGTCATGTAAAACCTCTTTTCGGCCCTCGTTATAGCAACGTAGGTTAGTCTTCTTTCCTCTTCAACCGCTCTTGCCCGCCTTTCTTTGATAGACATAGCACTTGGTAAAATTCCTTCTGTAAAACCGCTTAAAAAAACATAAGGAAATTCAAGCCCTTTGGAAGTATGTATGGTCATAAGTTTGACTTTTTCAATATTGCTGTCTTTTAAATCCATGTCCGTATAAAGTGCAATTTCTTGCAAATAGTCTTGAAGACTGATGTTTTCCCCATTTTCATTTTCTAAAAGAATAATAGAATTGACAAATTCTTTAATGTTATCTAATCTGTCAGTATCTCCATCTGCTCTGTAAGACTGCGTCAAGCCACTTTTATCTAAAATTTCTTTTACTAAATCAGATATGTTTTTTTCCTGTTCACTATTTTTAAAATCACAAATCTGATTAAGGAAGTCTATAGCTCCTTTACGGTTTAGTTCGGGATGTTTTATATTATCTTTTAGTGCTGTAATTAAAGAGGTATTATTTAATTCCGCAAATTTTGAAACGCTTTCAATAAATTTCCTTCCTAAACCTCTGGCGGGATGGTTAATTATACGTAGAAATGAAAAATCATCGCCAAATTGCACAAGCCGTAAGTAGGCTAATACGTCTTTAATTTCTTTTCTTTCAAAAAAGCGAATTCCACCAAAAACTGTATATGGAATATTTTCCCTAATCAATGCTTGCTCAATACTTCGAGAAACGTGGTTAGCTCTGTATAAAATTGCTATATCAGAATACTTAACTTCACTTTCTTTAAGCAATTCTTTTATCTCATTTGCAACCCAAAAAGATTCTTCAAATTCAGTCTGTCCATGAAAATGAACAACGTCGACTCCTTGTGCATTTTGGGTGAACATATCTTTATCTACTCTAATGCGGTTTCTTTTTATAATGTGGTTTCCGAGACTCAAAATATTCGGTGTTGAACGATAATTTTGATTCATCACTATTGTTGTAACATCGGGAAATTGCCTGTCAAAGTCAACAAGAATTTCAGGTATTGCACCTCTCCATTCATAAATTGTTTGGTCAGGGTCGCCAACTATAAATAAATTTTTGTTTATCCGAGATAACATTTCTATCAGGAGAAATTGTTTTTTAGAACTATCCTGCGTTTCATCCACCTGTATATAGTGAATGCGCTTTTGCCATTTCAAAAGGGTTTCTTCATTGTTATTAAAAATGTATAGGGTATAGTTTAATAGGTCATCAAAATCTAAAGCAAAATTTCGCTGTTGTTTTGCTAAATATCTTTGAAATATTTTTTCAAAATCACTTTCTGCATCTCTATTTTTAGATTCTAAAATATATTCTAAGTACTTCAAAGTGTTTTTTTCTCTACTAATATATCTCAACACTTCTTTGAAAGTATAATCTTTTGAACTCAAATTAAGTTCTGCAAATACCTCCCGTAAAATAGTTTTTTGGTCTTCAACATCCATGATTATGAAACTCTTTGGATACTGAATCTTATTTATATCCTCTCGCAATACTCTTGCACAAAAACCATGGTAGGTTGTTATAAGACTTACATCTGCATTTTCTCCAATAAGTGCTTTAACCCTTTTTCTCATTTCCTGGGCCGCTTTATTTGTAAATGTTACACAAAGAATGTTAGATGAATTTATACCTAATGCTTCAACGATATAGGCATATCTTGATGTCAAAGCCTTAGTCTTTCCTGAACCGGCACCTGCAATAACACGAACATATCCCTCTGTTTCTTTTACAGCTTCAATTTGTTTCTCATTAAGATTTTTCAGTAGTTCGTCCATTATCATTCTGATTGTGAAAGTAGTCCGCCAATTACCCCAACTCCCAACCTCATCATTCCCGATTACAATGCTATTTTTTGGAAAGTATCTAAAATAAACCGTGCAAAAAACACTACCATTAGATTAACTAAACCTGTTCCAAATAAACGCTATAAATGGCTTCAAACAACATTTCCATTTTTAATAAAATATTATTGGTTCGTTTTGTAGGTTGGTAAAATTTGCGCAGTCTTCTTATTCAAATTTATTGTAATTTACCGTAATTTATGCAAAACAATAAATATAGGTTGCTTAAAATGCTTTTCAGGTTAACGTATTTTGACGTTAATTACATAGAATACACAAAAAGAAATTGGGGGGTTACCATATATAACTTTCAATTTTTTAGAAAGTTTAGTGCTCGCGGTTATTTTGTTGCATTTGAGGCAGCCCTCTCCCGGCCATTGCACAAAGCCGAACACTTTAACATAATAAGCTTATTATCGTACCGCCTGCGATTGTTATATTTTGTTATAGGCTACAGGCAGTCCTATAATGCCATTATGTTAAGCATCCCCGGTAGAGGGGCGGCGCGTGTCCGGCTTTCCTCTAATGAGCTGTAACCCTATAAAATTGCACTATTGAAATATTAAGGATTAAAAAATTCAGTTACATCGATATTCAATCTATCCGCTAAAAGATAAAGGGTTGAAATTCTTACATCGACTTTGCCGTTTTCGATTCGATAAATTTGAGACTTTTCGATTTCTGCAAGTGTGGCCAATTGCTGCATAGACAGTTTTTTATCATTGCGTAATTTTTTCAAAGCCGCTCCGATATTTATTGCTATAAGTTTTTTATCAACCACAGCCAAAAATGCCATTGTTGAATAAATATCTTGTGCGCTTATAAGCCCACGGTGTCAAAAGAATTATTTAGTTTTACAATGTGTTTAATCTTAGCTTTGAAATAAATAAAAAAACAACCTTAAATATCACACCATGAAAAAAACTTTATCACTGCTGTTACTTGCAGTATCATTTATTACAGCTTGCAAAAAAAACGGCTCAAGTACGATACCTAAAAATGTTCCGCCCGTACTTTCAATTATTTCTCTTAGCGTAAACACGGGGCCATTTTCTACAAATGTGACAATCACCGGCACAGGTTTTAGCACAACGACAACTAATGACCAGGTGTTTTTTAACGGGAAGGCTGCCACGATTTCGGCAGCAAGTTCTACCCAAATAACGGCAGCCGTTCCATTAGGAGCCGGTACGGGAGTTGTAACGGTTTCGGTTAATAAAGGAACTCCAATAACAGGGCCGATATTTACCTATCAACTTTCTGCCATTGTAACCACCTTTGCGGGTAACGGTAGCACCGGCCATCAGAACGGTATTGGTAAAGCGGCTTCATTTTTCAACCCAGTAGGATTAACTGTTGATATTTCCGGAAACGTGTATGTGGCAGACAACGTTAATAATCTTATCCGTGAAATAAGTCCTGCTGGAGCCGTGAGTACTCTTGCAGGTAGTGGTTTTCAAGGCCATCTAAATGGTATTGGAACATTAGCTACGTTCCTATATCCAACAGGTGTGGCAGTAGACGCAAATGGCAATGTATATGTGGCAGATAATGGTAACAACCTTATCCGTAAAATAAGCTCTGACGGGGTAGTATCCACCTTTGCAGGAAGTGGCGTGCAGGTCGATCATAACGGTACAGGTACAGCTGCTTCGTTTAATGGTCCGAGAGGCATTGCAGTAGACGTTAATGGCAATGTATATGTGGCGGATAATGGTAATCTTATCCGCAAAATAAGTCCGACCGGGGTAGTAACCACATTTGCCGGTAGTGGTGTACAAGGCAATACTAACGGTACAGGTACAGCAGCTTCGTTTAATACCCTAATGGGCATTGCAGTAGACGTTAATGGTAATGTATATGTAGCAGATTATGGTAACATCCTTATCCGTAAAATAAGTCCTGCTGGAGTGGTAAGCACACTTGCAGGTAGTGGTAGCGTCGGCAATACTAACGGTACAGGTACAGCAGCTTCGTTTTTTATGCCATACGGTATTACTGTTGATGGTTCGGGTAATGTATATG
>DATCMY010000203.1:0-4878 GCA_036565505.1 Hanamia sp. | reverse complement strand
GAATTACATATTGCTATATAGATATACATTTTCATTATCGCAGATTGGGCACTCAACTGCTTTCAGCATGATTTAGTTATTGTATAAAAATGTCGCATCTGTCTTGTACAGTGATAGGACTAACGAACCCCGTATATTATGCATAAACCAAATCATAGCACCGCAGAAACGACCGAAAGCAGCCAGTAGGAAAACTGTCAAGGGTGGCTACCAATAAAAATAAACGACCGCCTATTTATATGCTTTACTGTTTACTACGATGCTAATTTTGTGAATGCAGTGCTGTGACTTTCTGTATTTAATAATTGGCCGAAAACAGGTATGTTATGAGCGATAGCGAATTTCATTCCTGCTTGTGCGGCAGCGAGGCTGGCGCCGGAATGAAACCCGCCGCGATAGCGTGCGTGGTGTAATGCAGCCGCTTGCCGCAGCGGCATGGGCGTTCATTTAAAACCAACTTACATACCTAAACCCTGGCTTTGATCGGGCCTCTTTTTCCTTTTCCTGTCTTCCGGGATGTTTGGCATATCTTTTTCTGAAACTTTACCTAATAATGTATCGAATATACTTCGTTGATGGTGAGATTGTTGGCGTTCCTGCTTCGTGATTTGTTCTTCCTTCCGCTTTTCTTTCATTTCCAGCCGTTGTTCATAATCTCCATGCTTTAAGGTATTGGCATATTTAAAAGTTTCTTTAAGTTCACGCTCATAATTAAATAGTTGGTCAAACCGTTTTTCTGCACTTTGTTTAAATGCTGTGCGGTCAAACTGTCCTACCTTTAAGCTGTGCGCTTGGTTTTTACCCCTTGAATTATTCAAGGGACTTAGTTTTATGCTGTTACTGGCATCTTTCCGGCTGACAATAATGTAGGCTAAGTACCCAGCGCCTATCCATATTACTATGGCAGTATTTCCAAGTACTCGCCTCCGAACCGTACGTACACCTCTCGATGTATACGGCTCTCCGTTAATATTATCAGTCCATCTTTCCATAATGTATTTTTTTATGGCAATCGAAACATACGGCCAGTGTTTTCCTGCGTCGTGCGATCATGTGTTTTTCCCAGTCCTGTTTTCCTTTTAAGTCCTTAAGTTTTTTAACATGATGCATTTCCAGTTCCCCACTGGCTCTACAAAACTCACATTCATTCGCTTTTAGCCTGTCTATAAGACTGGTATTGCCCGTAAATGCTATTGTCTTGGGTAGCAAATCAGCATTATTATTTATTGTTGCTTTTCTTGCGAACCCATCATTATAGAACCTGCTGCTAAGTATTTTCCCTTTCCTATTCTCGTATCTGATTACGAACTCACCGTTTTCGCTGAACTTACGTATCATCTTGCGGACAGAAGATTGGTATTTACAAGCATAGGTTTTGTACATGCTGTACTCCATAATGTTGTAGAATGAATCAATGGTATAGCTATTGTTTGCAATACAGTAGTAATTATAGAAGCCTCGTATTTCTGCATTGTATTGTGAGAGGATTTCAAGGTCCTCATTGTTTTTCATACAGGGTCTGGATTTAGACTTCCACACATCTTTGCCGTTTTTTACCGATATGGTCATGGCATCGTATTCGAGAAGTTTCTTTCGCATTATTGCGTTAGCTATTTCCAGTGCTACCCGTTTTCCAAATGCCCGATTTAGTACACCGTTCCTGTTCCTTTTGGCTGCGTTGGTTTTTCTAACGTATATATCGTAGCCAAGGAATTTCGCCGGAGATTCTGCATTTGTGATCAGCGTTTTTTCATTGGATAATTCCAGTTTCAACCTTTCGGATAAATATATCTTCAGGTCTTCTTTTACTTTCAAGGCATCAGCCTTGCTTCCAATGATCCCGATGAGAAAATCATCCGCATATCTTTCATACTTTAGCCTCCTGTAGTTCCCATCCATTGCATTACCGTAAGGTAACAGGATACGTTGCTTCTTTAGTTCTTTGATTTCTGCAAGCAATTCGCTTCTTACCAATTCATCTTTTTCAATTTTGAGCTTTGTTACAAGGTCTGTTACTTTACTGTCGAGTCTGACATATTCAGGATTTTTTGCTTTAGACTTACCTTTATCAAATTGGGAGATGTAATCTGCCATATACTTATCCAGTTTATCCAGATAAATGTTAGCCAGTATCGGGCTTATGATTCCGCCTTGTGGTGTACCACTGTAGGTGTTATTGAAAACCCAATCTTCTACATATCCCGCGTTCAGAAACTTTCTGACCAGGCGCAGAAAGCGTTCGTCTGCAATGCGTGCTCTCAGAGTTTCTATCAGAATATCATGATTGATATTATCGAAGAACCCTTTGATATCGCCTTCCACGAACCATTTTGTACCTGTGAAAGTCTTTTGGATATTGTTTAGCGCAGTGTGACAGCTTCTATTTGGTCTGAAACCATGCGAGCTATTTTCAAAGTAACCCTCATAAATCGACTGTAATATCATCCTAATCACTTCCTGCACTAATTTATCTCCAAAAGATGGTATGCCCAAGGGGCGTTTTTTTCCGTTTTTCTTTAGAATATACGTCCTCCTTGATGGCGCTGGTCTATAGCTTTCATTTCTGATCGCTGCGATCAGCTGTTTAATTTCAGAAATGCCCATGCCGTCGATGGTTTTCCCATCGGCACCTTTGGTCATATTTCCTTCATTAGCATATAGCTTTTGATAGGCAACGTAGTACATTTCTTCATTAAACAAAATCCTGTAGAGCCGCTCATACCTGTAGCATAATTTCTTGCTTTGCTCTGATAGACTGTTTAATACTTTTGCTGGATTTCTCATAATGTGTCTCACATTTTCCATTAATCGTATTAAAAATATTAACTGCTTCCCTTCGCCATGTACAAGGCTTTCCCTTGTTCGGACTACTACGGAAGCTCCGTTACCATGCCGGATATTCAAAGACCTAAAGTCTTATAGCCACGCCAGTGGCATTCCGGTTTAGGTAATCCCCATTTAGACATATAATAACATAGCTTGATAGATTGTCGGATACGCATTCCGCCCTTTATTACTTACTATAATTGTGCTGTATTCCGTTTATGCTCCTGACCCATCCAGATGAGGTCGGAGTAATACAGTCTGACGTTGGTAACTGTCTTCCGTCAGAGTTATGCATGGAACCACTCAGGCTGTCGTTCAATCAGTATGGATTTTATCCTCATATCTATCATTTTACCTTTCCATTCAGTCGCAGCTCAACAATTAGCTGACTTACGGATTTCCCAACATGCTACACTCCCTGTCCAGTTTCCTTTTCAGATAAGTTGGGTGGTAATTGACGTCTAAACGCTTGTCAAAGAACTTGCTAATGTTCTATTTATTATATGCCCTTATGGGCGCACTTGAACGTGCATCTGTTCGCCGAGTTTCTGATCGCCCTTTTTCGCATGGCCATTTTTCACTTCTTCATCTTTGTAGGTATAGTAACGGTGGTTTTCCAGTTTGCCAAAATACACCAGGTCTTTATTGCTGTTAATGTTGTTGCGCTTAAAATTAAGGGCGTAATCATTCATCACCTGGTTAGCGTATTGTTTCAATTGCTGTTTGGCCCCATGTTCACCGTATTGCTCCTTTAAATAGCTGATCTCCTTTTCACTTGGGCTTATGTTGATTAGAAAAAACTTAGTTTCATCTTTAGATAGCTTGGCGATGTTATTGTCAATGGTATATCTCACATCGTAGGGCTGTATATTATTTCGCTCCTGGTTAAACCAGTATTCCGGCTGATTAAGCTTTTCAGCAACACGGTTTTCTTTTTCCAAATAAGTAACAAGCTGCCCGCTACTGCCTTTATTGTTACCTGTCTCGTTTTGTGTGATATTGATATACATGGTTATAGCTATTATATTATAAGTTCTTTACCTGCTGCCGTACATGGCTGATAAGTTCGTCTTTGTCGGCTTGCTTGCTGAAGCCGCTTATTTGCTCCCGGCTTTTTATATAGTATTCTACTATTTCGGAAAATTTGTTTTTTAGTGCTTTCTTATCATATTGTGCCGTATCTAACTTTTGAAGAAATTCCACTACCTGACCGATGTTGTTTACTTGTGTTTGAAAAGCCGCTTTTTGCACATCGTTGTGCTTAATGATATTTTCATTAAAAAAGTTAACGATCTTTCCCTGCGCTGCAATCATCCTTTCACCGTCTTTCTTCATCGGCCTTAATAATTCTTCTTCCTGGGTTTTTATAAAGCCTATGATGTTATCGGTCTTTTTATTGATCTCTTTCTTAAGCACTTCATCATTGAGATCCCGTGGGTCTTTCTTGGACTTAAAAAAATAATCTACCATCGCGATAAAGAAATCCAACTTAGTCAGCCCGGATTTAAGCGCGACCTTTTGCAATTTCTCATCCACACTTATAGAGAATCTTAGCGTTTTTATCTTATGGCTTCCCTGTACTTCCATTATCTCAATTCTAAATTTTAAAAACCTAACATACCGCCGGGTATGTTAAAATTGCCCTTTAAACAAGTTAGCGGGGGGCAAAACATACCGTCGGTATGTTGTAAACGGCCTTGCCCCGCAGGGCAAGCGGAAAAAGTCGGGTGCGCCCGACTTCCGCTTGCTCCCCCCGCTTTCGCGGTTGGACCTTGCTTTGTTACCAAGCTGCTTTTTTTGCCAGCCGCTTTCATTCGGCTTGCAACTCCCACCAGACAGGCCAATATGCCAGGCTACCTAACTTCGGATGATAGCTTGGCTGATAACGGATATACCCGTACTCGTCCAATTCCCTGATGCACTTGTGATAGGTGGCTACGGATGCAATCCTGCTATAACTCATCAACTCCCGGCGGTTAAAAGAAAACGGGCTGATAAAACCGCTATGCTGCCAACATACAAATAGCGCTGTAAATAAACTGATATGCGTTG
>DATCMY010000202.1:0-2273 GCA_036565505.1 Hanamia sp. | reverse complement strand
ATAATGGCATGAACACCGAAAATATCATTTTGCTCCAATAACCAAATATAAAATTTCACCTGCCATTCATGCGCGGCTTCTATTTTTTCGCTGCGTTTTATTTCATGAATCATTTTTTCTTTGGCATCGTAAAAATCTATTTTTCCGAACAATTCAATTTGGTTATTGAGTGTTGCTGATAGTTCAATTTCCCGGTATTTTTCCGCCCTTTGCGGGTAGCTGGTTTCATGCAATAATTTTCCATCGGCCACCATTTCAGAAGTATGTTCCATGTTGATGCCATTAGAAAATAACCAGAGTTTCCGGTGGCAAATGTGGTAATAATTGATGTGGGTGGCGGTGATGTTCATGATGCGATTTTTTTAATAGAGAAACCCGAAAAGCCAGAGCGGGATTTTATTGCCAGCACCGGCCAATATATCATCAGCAGCAATGTATGCCTGGTTAATCCCTGCAAGTTGCTTATTCGGTTTCTGCCTGCCTCCAACTTCAATGGTGTATTTCTTTACAAAAAAATCGCCCTGTTTGGGATAAAACACTTTATGGCCACTATTAATCAATTGGTTTAAAATAAATGATTCCCTTATACTACCTATATCCGGGTTGAGCTGTAAAGCGTAAGATAAATTGGTATTTTCAAGGTATATTTTTTCAGGCTTTTGTAACAAAGAAATCCCTTTTCCTTTGGCATGAAGGGTATTAATCATCATGGCCTTCTCTAAGTATTTCAGATAAGTATAAATTGAATCCCGGCTGATATTTAGTTTACGGGATAATTCAGCAATATTGGGTTGAAAGGGAACCGATTCGGCTAATATGGCCAACAATTTTTTTAATTTAAGCGCGGTGGATGGAGTATAACCATCTGTGTAAGCCATGTCAATATCTAAAACAGTATTGATGACCTGGTTTAGTTTTACGCTATAGCCAACTTCATTTTCTGGAAACGAAAAAGGGAGGTAACCTGTTTTTAAATATTCTTTAAACAAGGGTAAAATATGCACGTCTTTTTCTTTGCTTAGTTTAGTTGTCATGGCTCTATGGCCTGAAATAAGATTATCAAGATCAACAGCCTTTACGATTACCTTTTTTTTAAAGATCAGAAACTCCCGAAAAGACATTCCCGGTAAATGATAAGTAAAAACCCGACGGCTTAAATCTGATTCCCCTCTATAAATATCCAGTGCTGAAGAAGAAGAAAATACCACCCGCAATTCAGGGAAAGCATCATACAGCACTTTCAATTCTCTTGACCACAAAGCATATTTATGTACCTCATCTACAAACAAAAAGCGGCCACCCAATTTATAAAATTCATCTGTAAATTCGAACAAAGTCCGGTTATAAAAATAGGGGTGATCCATACTCACATAAAGTGAATGGGCCTTTTTGTCCAATCCGAATTTCTGCCTTTGCAACATCAGCGTTGTTTTGCCTACTCCCCTGGCACCTTTGATGGCGATCATTTTCTGATCCCAATTGATGGTATCAAATAAACTTCGTTTAAAATCAAGGCTGATTTTAGCTGAAAGAATGTCGTTATAATAATACAGGCTATCCATAAATGTGTATATCCGTTTTGACAAAAATAGCTAAAAAGTGTCGTATAAAAAATACACAATTTTATTCACGTGTTCAACTAAAATGGAATGTCATCATCATCTTTTGAACCATCTATCTCAATCGGGTGGTTCCATATTTCCAGGCAAGGGCAATATTCTTTAAAAATACAACCGGGAGCGTAACCACTACAAAAATCAAAATGCATGGATCCGCTGTTCACAATACTTGTTTTCATATTCAAAGAATCCACTATCATTTTATAAGCGAAGGAAACAGGCAAATTTTCAGGCAAATCAATTCCATGATTCCAGGTGAAAATCATTTGTTCAAATGCTTTGCGGATAAGGATCATCGCCTCCTCAGTCAATTGCTCAGCCGGTGGAAAATTTTCAGATTTCAATCCGCAATAATATCCAAAAGTATGTACAGCACTTTCGCCTGTTGCCCAATGTTCTATCTCTTCCATTTCTTCTTCAAAGGTTCTTGGGAGTGTTTTTTCTTCCGGAATTTTTGTGCGGCGGGCGGCTGCGATATCGGCGAGAAGATGAGGAATGTAGGGGTGCATGAGGGGAATTCTTTTAGATTACTATTAGTTATACTGAAATGATGATTTAGAGGGTTTTGATATGATGAATGGTGATTTTAATATCTTGAACTAAATAACTTCACTTTTCCAAACTTCTTGTTCATTATAAAGCAAACCTATTTCT
>DATCMY010000201.1:0-10091 GCA_036565505.1 Hanamia sp. | reverse complement strand
CTGTTCGCCGATTAAAGTGGCACGTGAACTGGGTTCAGAACGTCGCAAGACAGTTCGGTCCCTATCTGTGATGGGCGCTAGAAAATTGAGTGGACATGACCTTAGTACGAGAGGACCGGGTCGTACGTGCCGCTGGTGTATCTGTTGTGCCGCCAGGTGCAGTGCAGAGTAGCTACGCACGGACAGGATAAACGCTGAAAGCATCTAAGCGTGAAACCTACCACAAGATGAGTTTTCTTTTAAGGGTCGTCAAAGACTATGACGTTGATAGGCTACAGGTATAAAGGCAGTAATGTCAAAGCCGAGTAGTACTAATTGCCCGTAAGCTTTATTTTTTTATATTTTTAATTACAGTCTTTCCTATTGCTATTATAACTTTCCCAATATGTAATTTATTATTTATTCGCTCAGCGAATTACCTTTTTATGGTGGTTTTGCCGAGGGTGTTCACCTCTTCCCATACCGAACAGAGCAGTTAAGCCCCTCATGGCCGATGGTACTACACAACAATGTGGGAGAGTAGGTAGCTGCCATATTTATTTTAAAGCCTTTCAGTTTATTCTGGAAGGCTTTTTTATGTCCCTTTATATACCTATACCCAAAAACCGGTCTATTTAGGAAGTTAATCCAAATACTTACATGCCAACCGCCAGTTTTCCCAAAGGCTCACTCACAAAGAAATTCTGCTAATTTCAAATATTATCTTTTCTCCATAATGGAATTCAGTTTCCTATTCTAGAAAATGAAGATTGTGGAATTATAAAAGTGCCGAGGGTAATTGTCATTTTATTGCCAACCATTTATAAATTGATGAGCTTCTTGAAAAATGGTAAAAGGCAAATTTATGTGGAACTAATTAAAAATAATTAATTCTATCGATGTGAATTTGTATTGTTTTTATGATTGTTAAATATATACAGGCTTCTGTCCTTAAATCATTTTTAATAAACAGCATATTAATTTTGTGTTTGTTGTACCGTTTATAGCAATATCCATCTTGTACTAGTGGTTGAAGTTTTTGACTTCATAACTTTCTTTATGAAGAAATAAGTTTAAATCCTAATCTTACCTAGGTTGTTTTAATCCATTTTTTTTGGAATGGCAATTACTCTTTTTTCTCCTATACATTTTTTAATTCAACCAAAAGTTCCTGTAGCACCTTTTTGGCATCGCCGAAAAGCATCGAAGTTTTTGGTTGAAAAAAAAGTTCATTTTCAATTCCAGCATAGCCCGGTTTCATACTTCTTTTATTTACAATTACTGTTTTGGCTAATTCTACTTCAAGTATGGGCATACCATAAATGGGAGAGGAAGGATCATTCTTGGCGGCAGGATTTACAACATCATTTGCCCCTAATATTAATACTACATCAGTAGTTTTAAATTCTTCATTGGCATCATCCATTTCTAATAATTTTTCATAACTAACATCTGCCTCTGCCAGCAGTACATTCATGTGACCTGGCATGCGGCCCGCAACAGGATGAATAGCATATTTAACCTCAACCCCTTTTTCTTCCAATACCTTTTCAAGTTCATGACAGGTATGTTGTGCCTGGGCGACTGCTAATCCATAACCTGGAACTATCATTACTTTTTTTGAATAAGCCATCAGCATTGCCGCATCGCTTAATGAAATTTCTTTAATATTCCCTTGTATGCCTTCAGAATTGGATTCAGCTTTTGCTGCTCCGCCAAAGGATCCAATCAATACATTTTTCAGGCTTCTGTTCATAGCCCTGCACATTAATATAGTAAGTAATGTACCTGCTGCGCCTACTAAAATTCCGCCGGTGAGCATGGCTTTATTATCATATAAAAATCCTCCGCACGCAGCTGCTATTCCCGTAAAAGAATTTAATAAGGAAATTACTACTGGCATATCTGCACCACCAATTGGTAGTACAAAAAATACTCCATATAAAATTGCAAGCGCCACAGTTATAAAAAAAGGAATGTTAGCACTATGTGTGTTAGAAAAATAAGTATACACCGCCATCACCAGCACAAAAAACAGGACAACCAGGTTAAAGAGATGTTGTCCTTTGAAAGAATAATCTTTTACTTTTCCACTTAATTTACCCCAGGCGATCATACTGCCTATAAATGAAACACTGCCAATGATTGTTCCGGCAATGATTGCTATATAATGGCCAGCGGGTATCACATCAGAAAATAATGTAGAGTCCATTAACCGGTGTTCACGATATAAGTAATCGAATTCAACTATTGAAATTAATGCTGCACAGGCGCCACCCATTCCATTGAAAAAGCTTACCAACTCTGGCATTGCTGTCATCTTTACTTTTTTTGCCACCAATGCTCCGATGATGCTTCCAATCATGATTGCTGAAAAGATCCAGGCATAATTTCCTAATCGTTTTCCATCGTTTTCATACAAAAAAATTGTTCCTGCTATGGCGATGATCATTCCTGCGGCGGCAATTAAATTTCCTTTTCTCGCAGTGGTAGGATTGGATAACATTTTCAAGCCGAGAATAAATGTTACGGAAGCTACCAGGTAACAAATTGATAAAATACTGAGGCCCATTTATAGGTTAATTAGTTGTTTAGTTAATTGGTATAATTTGTGATTTACTTTTTCTTCTTAAACATTTCCAGCATCCGGTCCGTTACTACAAAACCACCTACAACATTAAGAGTTCCCAGTACCACTGCTAAAAAACCCAGAATTAATGCCATATAATTTCCGCTTTCTGCTTTGCCCATAACGATTATTGCGCCAATAATTACTACTCCATGAATTGCATTGGCGCCGCTCATCAAAGGTGTATGCAGTACACTCGGCACTCTTCCGATTATTTCAATCCCTAAAAAAATCATGAGAATTACAATGTATAGAATCTCTATGTGTACCCGAAAAAAATCCAATATTGTTTGCATAAAAAAAATTTAATAATTAGCAGATTAACATTTCCTCATTCTTCACTACACACGTTCCTTTTACCAAATCATCATCGAAGTTTAAATTTATTTTTCCTTCTTTATCAATGATCAATAGTAAAAAGTTCAAAATATTTTTTCCATACATTTTGCTTGCATCAAATGGCATAGTGCCTGGCAGGCTTGAGTTTCCAACGATACTTATTCCTTTATAAATGATCGTTTCATCATTTTTAGTAACGCTGGTATTGCCACCGGTAGCAGCAGCCAGATCAATAATTACAGATCCGCTTTTCATTTTATCAAGCATTTCTTCTGTAATTAAAACAGGAGCTTTTTTCCCGGGAATTTGTGCGGTAGTAATAATGATATCAGCTTTTGCAACGCTTTCGGCTATCTTTTCTTTTTGCTTTTGCAGAAATTCTGCTGATTGTTCCACAGCATAACCACCGGCTTTACTTGCATCGGCAGCGCCTTCCACTTCTATAAACTTTGCCCCCAAACTCATCACTTCTTCTTTAACCGTTGGCCTTGTGTCAAAAACTTCTACCACAGCACCAAGCCTTCTTGCTGTAGCTATTGACTGTAATCCCGCTACTCCTGCTCCTAATATTAAAACTTTTGCCGGAGGAATACTTCCTGCAGCCGTCATAAACATGGGAAAATATCTTGGGAATAAATTGGCGGCGAGTAATACGGCCTTGTAACCTGCAATATTTGCCTGGCTGCTAAGCACATCCATACCTTGCGCACGGGTAGTTCTCGGAATCATATCAATACTGAAAACTGTCACATTTTTTTGTGCTAATTTTTCTATGGGTTGCACATTAAATAATGGCTGATAAATACCCAGAATTATCTTTGATTGAATTGCATCGAATTCTGATTCTGCAGGAAGGTGAATAGATAAAATAATATCAGATCTGCTTAATACTTCTTCTCTTGAAACTATTGACCCTCCTGATTCTGCATATTTTTCATTTGATGCAAATGCTTTGTCTCCTGCGCCGGATTCTATTAAAATCTCAACATTTAATTTTTTTAAAACTGGCAAATGCGCGGGTAGAAGCGAAACTCTGGTTTCGGGTAGGGGTTCTTTTAAAATACCAATGGTCATAGTTAGAAAATATGCTTCTAAAGGTATTGAAAATTTAAAATCTTATGGTAAAATGTTGTTTAATCTTAAAATCCGGGCTTAAAAAAACAAGGCCAATAAAAAATAGATCTATCGTTAAGGTTACTGAATCGTTCTGCTGTATTAGCTTCCATGCTTCTTCCATTTCTTCGCTCCAGTGAATATCATCAAAAATAAAAATTGTTTGTGATGAAGATTTTTTTAGAAAAAAATTAAAATATTCTAAAGTTGCTTCTTTTCGGTGATTACCATCTATAAAAACCAAATCAACTTTTTCAATTTTATTATTGATCCCCTCAAGTGTTTTTTTGAAATCACCTTCAATCAAATCAATATTATTTAAACGGGCTTGTTTAAAATTACTCAAGGCGATCCTGGCGATATTATGCGAACCTTCAAACGTGATTACTTTGGAATCTTTATGCGCAGAAGCGAGATAGGATGTGGTAATTCCAAAAGAAGTTCCTAATTCCACTATGGTGTTGGATTGATAATAATTTGCGATCCTGAAAAGTAATTGTGCATATTTTTTCCTTTTTAAAGATGAATGAGCTATGTCTTTTACTTTCCTGTTTTTGAAAGGATTTATCGCCGAACCAGCCCCAAAATCCTCTACTTCAATAATGGTATTATTTGCAAGGAGTTGTTTGCGTAATGATTCTATTTTATGGTAACATTCGTATTTTTTATTATCATTTAAAACATGAATAATAAAATCGAAAACAAAAGGCGAGTGAACACCATGACCTTTCCCATTTTGTGCCTTTAAATAATAATTGAAATATTTTTTAGCCAGTTGAAAAGCTGAATACATCCTGCGAATTTAAGCTTTATCAATTTTGTCCCATACTTCAAAAGTGTATGGATAGTTGTTCTTTTCATCTGCTGGAAATGATTCCGCATTGATCAGTGTCCATTGTGAAGTATCTAATTCAGGATAAGAAGTATCGCCTTCAACAATAGTGTGAACGCGGGTTAAATAAATCCTGCTAATTTTTTCAATTGTTTGTTTAAAGATTTCCCCGCCACCAATTATAAAGATTTCTTTAGCATCGCTTTCTTTTGCTTTTTCAATTGCTTCATCAATATCATGCACAACAAATACATTGTCAGGATGCCAGTCTTTTTTTTTAGTAACAACAATATTTATCCTGCCCGGCAAATCCTTTTTAAGAGATTCAAAAGTGTTTCTTCCCATAATTACCGGCATTCCCCATGTTTTGTTTTTAAAATATTTAAAATCATTTGGGAGTTTCCATGGAAGTTCATTGTTGGCGCCAATGATATTATTTTCCGAAGCGGCTACGATGTGAGAAAGCATCTGTTTAAAAGTTAATTGGTTTATTGGTTAATTGGGATTTCTATCTAATTGTTATTACTACTTTTCTTTTTGAGAATTTCTCACAAATTTTATAAAAGCATTCAGCATTAAAAGTATTTTTTTACAAAGTTCGATTAAGGATTCACTAATTTCAGGACTTATGATTTTTCTTCTTAAGCATTTTGATAACCAGGATTTTGTTTCCTGAATAGAACCTCGGGAGTAAAAATAAAACTGTTTACTTTCTTTGTAAAAATAACGTCCGTAACCCTCTGCAATATTCGCGGATATTGAATCAGCAGATCTTACTAATTGTTTTCCTATTGTATCTTTTTGAAAATAGTCCCATTTTATAACAATGTTCCAAATATCATCAGAGAATTTTTCTGCAATATTATAGACTTCCAATTTTTCTAAAGTGTACTCCATAATTAGTTAATTTGAATGATAGATTATTTGAACAAAACTAATATACTAAATAAATTGACGAATTGCCGGATATCAAATAGACTTATTTTTTTGAATAAACTTACTAATAAACCAATTAACCAATTAACCAATTAACCAATAAACCAATTAACTTACTTACACTGCAACCGGTGCCTTAATTCCGCGATGACTTACATAATTCACTAATTCAAAATCTTCAAACTTAAAATCAAAAATATTTTTTACTTCAGGATTTAATTTCATTTGAGGGAGAGGGAATGGCTTTCTGCTTAGTTGAAGTTCTGCCTGTTCAAAATGATTTTTGTACAAATGCACATCGCCAAATGAATGAACAAATTCGCCGGGTTCCATATCACAGACCTGCGCTATCATCATCGTAAGCAACGCATAAGATGCAATATTAAAAGGTACTCCCAGAAATACATCAGCGCTGCGCTGGTATAATTGGCAGGAAAGTTTTCTCTTTTGCCCCGGTTGCGGAGTCGAAGTATAAAATTGAAAAAGACAATGGCATGGCATTAATTTCATGTCGGGAAGATCAGCGACATTCCAGGCACTTATTATGAGTCTGCGGCTGTCAGGATTGGTTTTTAATTGCTCAATTAATTCAAAAACCTGGTCAACTGTTTTTCCATTTGCTCCTTCCCAACTGCGCCATTGTTTGCCATACACCGGGCCAAGATTGCCATTTTCATCTGCCCATTCATCCCAAATCCTTACGCCGTTTTTTTGCAGATATTCAACGTTGGTGTCTCCTTTCAAAAACCACAACAATTCATAAATAATACTTTTTAAGTGAAGTTTTTTAGTTGTAACCAACGGAAAACCTTCCTGCAAATTAAAACGCGTTTGATAACCAAATAAACTGCGGGTTCCTGTGCCGGTGCGGTCATTTTTATCAACTCCGGTTTCAATTATTTTTGTTAAAAGTTGAAGATACTGTTCCATGTGTGCAAGTTATACCAATTGTTAATTATAAAAAAAGGGTTACCATTTTATAATTTTACAATGCTTAATGCCGGTCTGATTTTTGAAATAGTATTTTTAATTGGCTTAATCCGGTATTAAACAATTAGCAAATCTGAAATCCTAAATCATACTTTCTTATATTTGCGCAACTCAAAATAAATTATTCCATGTCAGTTTTAGTAAATAAAAATTCAAAGATATTAGTACAAGGTTTTACCGGAACGGAAGGTACTTTTCATGCTACGCAAATGATAGAATATGGTACCAATGTAGTGGGCGGTGTAACTCCAAATAAAGGCGGAACCACACATCTTGACAGACCTGTTTTTAATACAGTTGAACAAGCAGTAAAAGAAACAGGCGCAGATGTAAGTATTATTTTTGTGCCACCGGCTTTTGCTGCGGATGCCATTATGGAAGCCGCTGATGCGGGAATTGGTTTAATAGTTTGTATTACGGAAGGTATTCCTGTGCAGGATATGGTAAAAGTGAAAAATTATTTATTAGATTCAAAATCAAGATTAATAGGGCCGAATTGTCCCGGAATCATTACTGCCGATGAATGTAAAGTGGGAATTATGCCCGGCTTTATTTTCAAAAAAGGCAAAATTGGAATAGTATCAAAATCAGGTACACTAACCTATGAAGCAGCAGACCAGGTAGCCAAAGCGGGATTGGGTATTTCAACAGCGATAGGAATAGGCGGCGATCCTATTATTGGAACAACTACAAAAGAAGCAGTTGAATTTTTTATGAACGATAAAGAAACGGATGGCATTGTGATGATAGGTGAAATAGGTGGAAGTATGGAAGCAGATGCCGCTTATTGGATAAAAGAAAATTCTACAAAACCAGTTGTTGGTTTTATTGCCGGCCAAACCGCTCCTGCCGGAAGAAGAATGGGACATGCCGGAGCCATTGTTGGAGGCGCAGAAGATACAGCTGCCGCTAAAATGAAAATCCTTGCTGAATGTGGTGTTCATGTAGTTGCCAGCCCTGCAGATATTGGAAAAACAATGGCTGAAGTAATGAAAAAATAAGTGCCTGTTTAGAATCAATATTTATCCCTGATGGTTTGAATAAATTTTTCTATTCCTTTGCGAATTGCAATGGATGAACTCCTGTGATTGTTTATCAAAATAGAAAATATCAGGAGTTTATTTTTCTTCGTATATAAAAAACCACTTAAAGCGACTACGCCGTTTAGGGTGCCTGTTTTCACAAATATATATCCTCTGTCTTCGCGGTAATAACTGCTAATAGTACCAGTGCCTCCGGTTGGTAAAATATTTTTTATCCGTTCCATTCCAAAATCATTTTTCATTTTATTGAGAATGAAAACAAAATCCATTGGTGAAAATAAATTATACCTGCTCAATCCAGAACCATCAACCCATCCTGGTTTTTGAGGAAGCGATTTATAATCCGTTTTTAATAAGGTGTCAATAATGTTTTGATCATTCATTGTTCCCAACAATACGTTGCTTACCATTAATAAACTTTGTTCGGCAAAGAAATTATCACTCCGGTGCATCATAGGCTTCAGTAAAGAATCAGTAGGCCGGGAGTAGATAATATGGTTGGCTTCACCTGTGTAACCGGTAACGATTTCTACTCTTTGGTGTAGTGTATCCTGCAATAAATCCTGAATAGTTTTTTCATCAGGAATGAAAGGAATTTCTACAGATTTATGATTTCCGTTTAGAAAAGTAAAATCATTTTTATCCCATGGTTTTAATACTTCAAATCCATTTGATAAATTTTCTTTTATATCAAATTGTCTTTTAAAAAAAGAGGGTTTAAAAGATAAAGTGTGATTGTTTATCCATTTAATTTTTACAATATTCCCATAGATTGGGAAACTGCTTCTCTGCGCCATGTAGTCATCCATATAATCGTTCCATGCCCATCCATTTCCAAGAAATTCCGTAAATGAAGGCTTTATGATTTGTATCAAATGAAAACCTTTTAAGAAATTACAAACCGGTTGATTTATATAGTCGCTATGCAGGAAAGTAGGATCTGCAGTAGTTTTCAGGATTACTGTGCTATCATTGACAATATCATATTTTAAGCCAATCAAACTATCTCCCAGGTATTTCATTGCAGCATAACAGGTTGCAAGTTTGGTATTACTTGCCGGAACAAAATACTTGTCACCCTGGTAATTGTACCAATACTTTCCTGTTGCGGGTTCGTAAATACTTATGCCTGTATGGGCGTTTACAAAAGCTTCATTGTTGAGTATATAGTCTTTTGCCGGGCGACTTATCTTTTTTGAAATGGAACATGAACTCAATAAAATACTGAGGAAGAGTAATCCATTTAGGATATGTTTTTTCATTGCATCCAAGTTACACCGATTATACCAGCAAATAGTCCAATGCCTTTTTCTATCGGCATAATACCATCTAAGATTTCAACGTAGTCCTTTGGACTACTTATTAAATCAAGATGGTATTACAAATAAATATTTTTCAATTTGGATGATGGATGAATTTCTTTTTTCCTAAATGATAATTGGTCCTGTTATATTAAAACCTGCCTGTTGTTTGTCTATTGCTGAATTATTTTCTTCATTTGCATTTTGCAATTCTTTTTTTATTTGTTCCTTGTTTTTTTCTAATTCAATTTTTGCTTTCTTTAAATCCTCTTTTGCTTTCTCTAAAGACTTTTGAAATTCTTTACTGTGTATTTGTTTTTGAGCCTCCAGCAAACTCTTTTTTATATCCTCCCTCATTTTTTTTGAATCCAGATTTTTCATGGCTTTATCAATATTTTTATTGATCTCTTTCCAGTCAATATTTTTTAGCGAGGCGTCAATATCTTTCTGGATTTTTGCAAAATCAATTTTTTGTAAAGATTCATCTACCTGTTTGGAAATTTTATCAAAATCAATTTTAGCAAGGCTTTTATCTACTTCAGCTAAAATTTTATCTACATCTATATTGATGTTCATTTCATTTTGCGGAATGGTATCTTTTACCTGGATAAAATTCTTTTGACTTTCGGAGTCCAATGGTTTTTGAAAAGCCATTGATGCAAAAATTAATCCTGTTATTATTGCTGATCTGATGAAGGCTGCTGATAAGAAATGAATTGTTTTCATGATGTTTGTTTTTTAATTACGAAATATATCGTAATCAAATATACGATGGAATTCGTATTTAGTTACATTTTTTAACCTCAATATCGCAGGCTACCTGATAAAATAAGCCTCAGTTCTGCACGCAGTGTGGAAAAGAGGCTTATAGTGTTTTCACCCAAAAAGGTGAACTTACGGATTGCAAAAAACATAAGACATGCAAGTTC
>DATCMY010000200.1:0-3154 GCA_036565505.1 Hanamia sp. | reverse complement strand
TTAATGGCCAGGAAGATCATCCGGCAGAAGGAATTGTAATACATTTTACAGAAGATTTTCTTGGAGAAAATTTTTTTAGTATCCCCGAAATGGAAAATTTTAAAAAAATTATTGAATTGTCCGGTCAGGGTATGGTTATTAAAGGGAACTCAAGGAATAAAATTAATTCCCTGATGAAAGGAATGGTTGAAATGAATGGGTTGCAACGGCTTTCGGCCTTGTTCTCGATATTCGACATTTTGTCAAATACATCAGAATATGAATTATTAGCAAGTCCGGGATTTGTTCATACTACCCGGCTGCAGGGTTCGGACCGCTTTAGTAAACTATCGGAATACATAATACGCAATTTCGACAGTGACATTACTTTGCCCGAAGCAGCTTCCATATCAAACATGGCTGTTACAACTTTTTGCAATTTTTTCAAAGAACATTACAGGGTAACTTTTATTGAATACCTGAATACTGTACGCATCGGGTATGTGTGCAAGTTACTTGGTGATACAGATAAGAATATTGTAGAAGTGGCTTATGAAAGTGGTTATAAAAGCCTGGCAAATTTTAACCGGCAATTCAAAAAAATCAAAAACATGACACCCAAAGAATACCGCACGACATTAAATATGGAATTCGCCATTTCATAAAAAATTCCTATTGCTCATTTTTACTTAGCAACTCTAAGAGTCGGCGGCGTGTTTCGCGGAAAGTCACCACGTTTATATCATAGGTCTTAAAATCGGAAACAACATCTCTGGCAAGTTGTTGTGCCGCTGCCGGATTGTGCACTTCGAGCATCTTCAGTAATTCATAGTCTTCTATGCCATTACGCATAGCTTCCAGACGGATTGAGGGTAAAACCCCACCCTGTTTTGGATATACGATCCAGCCGTCTCCGCCCGGCAGGCCCCTTACAGAAACTTCTTCGAAAGGATCACCACCACCAAGGTCATGATAATCACCTCCTCCCCATAGATTAAAGCCCCAGTGCAGGTAACCGGTTGCCCCGTAGCGAAAATTTATCCAGTGCAGGAGACGAGTCTTTATCAACGGCAGCTCAATAAAACGGTTGGCATATTCCCCCTGGGGAACAACGCAAGTATAAAACCACAGTTCATCCCCTGATTGTGGCCGTTTTTTATAGAACTCGTATTTTTTATCCAGGGCTTCAAGGGTCGGTACCCATATATCAATCGCACCTTCCAAAAAATGACCTTCGAGGCTGGCATCCATTATTCGGAGATCGGGAGCAAGTTTCTTGACAAAGCGGGCAATAGCAAGGTAGGAATCGGCATTTGCCTCAACGGGTTCATCAGCGATGTGCTGCATGTAAATATTGTACCAGCTCTTTTCCTTTAGATGTGTCACAAGTGCCGGGATAAACTGGTTGAGGAACAGACGTGCTTTCTCGTCTGTAATAGGAAGTTTTTTAAATACAGTGGAATTTTCCTGAACGATGGGCACAAAAACGTATATTTCACTGGTCCATTCCGAAGTGCTCCGCCATGCCAGGTGACCACCTTCAATTCGTCCGATAACTCCCTCACGAATGAACAACTCTACCATCTGATCAAACCGGCTAAAGTCTATATTATATTGCCCGTTGCTGACTGTATACTTTGCCAGATCCAACGGTGAAATAAGTGCTACGTTTTGCCGGTAGTCTGCCATAGTGTGTGCAAGCGATCTTAGCAATTCCCAGTAGCGCTCCGAAAACTGTTCGACAGATTTGCCACCGTTCATGTAACTAAGTTGGCTGGAACGCCACCAGTTTGTTACCCACAGGCGGGTGTTTTTGACAACGGGCTGGTATACCTGGACTGTGATCGACCTTTCCATGTGAATCCGTTTCCCTCCCACAGTTGCAGTTAATACTACTTTGCCTTCATAAGCACCGGGAACTGCATCAATAGGGATTGGGATTTTAATCCAGACAGGCTGTGTTAAGCCTGCTCGTAGCGTTGTGGGCGGATTTTCAAGAATTGGATCCGGGTAGTATTCAGAAATTGGATACAGCCGGTCATGCGATGGGATACTTGCTGTACGTCCCACATGTACATAGCCAATGTAGCCTACTTCTCCTGCTGTTATCCCTCCGGAATTGGAATGCAGATCTCCAACCGAAACGTGTAAATTAGTAAGCTCGTGATTGCTGAGGATAATGAACTGAAAAGTAGCACGAAGCCCACGCGGCTCATCTGCATGACCTTCCTGGTTTGGGAATTCCACCGAATTATGAAACACCTTTATGAGGGGATCTACATACTGAAAAACGATTTCGTTTTCTGGTGTCTCACCTGCAAACCTTCCCGGCGAGCAACAAGTTAACGCAAGCATCAATACAAGCCCCTGAGGCCATGAAAAATGACCTGCCAGGTAGATAAATTTTGAATTAAGTGTTTCCAAATTGTTGAGCTTACAAAGTTAAAAATTGATCAACCGAATTCCTATAAAGAAGTATTTCCCTTTCTATTCATTGGTTCTGAAAAGATTTACCGGCAATCCTTCTTTGCTGAAGAGATTAGGAATGGCTTCATTACTGAAACCGAAGCGAACGGCAACGGGGTGGCTCACATCTTTATTAGATACGATTACAGTATTACCATCAATTTTGACAGTAGCCGGTAAAAATTTCCGGTCATCACCGGCAATAAAAAATTCGGTAGGCTCCCCACCCTTACTGATTAAACCATTATCAGCGTTAGAAAAGTAAATCCGAATCCTATCTTTTTCTATTTTCATACGCTTATATATGGGACTCTTATAAACAAGACCCTTTTTGCTATAGGTTTCTGCAAGCGCCCAATTGGCCAGGCGGTAAGCAACATCAATTTTGTTTTTAGGATGAATATTTTTTGTATCCCCAACAAGGTCACTAATTACAACCATCCCTGTATTAGGAAGCGTTGAGCATTTGGTTTGTGCTTCCCGTAGCAATGCACCGTTGTTATTAGTTCCACCATAAGCATAAGGAGCAATCTGTACAAAATAAAATGGAAAAACTTTTTTCCATGCCTGCCGCCAGGAGCCGATCAAAGTTGTAAAAAGTTCCTGGTAGGTATTAGAAGTTTCTACATTACTTTCTCCCTGGTACCAGATAGTACCTGCAATAGAATAGTTGGTAATGGGATAGATCATTGCATTGTAACTGGCCCCA
>DATCMY010000199.1:0-16662 GCA_036565505.1 Hanamia sp. | reverse complement strand
AAAGATCTGTGATTGAAACCGTTAATGATGAATTAAAAAATATTTGTCAGGTAGAACATACCAGGCATCGCAGTGTTGCAGGATTTATTTTAAACATCCTGAGTGCTATTGCAGCCTACTCCTTCTTTCCTAAAAAACCTTTTATTAAAAAAGATATTGAAGAAACTAATCCTACGCTGATTGCTCAATTAAATCAACCAAAATTAATCGCTGCTTAACCCGAACTCAGGTTATTAAGACTTACTCCAACAGCCTTATCAAGGGGATTGGTTAAAGTAACAGTAGGACAAACGCCGGGTTCTTCCGCAACTTTTTTACACCCGGCTGCAAAAACAACCATTAATAAGATTATAAGCCATTTGTTGGAAATTGTAATGCAACTTTTACAAGTACGCAAAAGGGTACTCCCTGGAGAGTAATAGTTTGTTTTCATAGGTAGCTTTTAAAATTATATTGTCCGGATTTGATTTTTAGTGGACAATAATAAAACACAAAGCTATGTTAAGGAATGAGCAGAACTGTTACACAATTAAATATATAAATTACATAATTCACGCATTTTCGTGTACAGTTATCCGTAATTGATTCAGTTTTTTATAATGGGTAGGAGTAAAACCAGTAACCTTTTTAAATTGATTGGATAAATGAGCTACACTACTGTAATGAAGTTTTCTGGAGATTTCTGTAAGATTAAATTCATCATATTCAATTAATTCTTTTACCATGTCTATTTTATGCGATATAATGAATTTCTCAATGGTAAATCCTTCCACTTCCGAAAAAAGATTGGAGAGATAAGTATAATCGTATTGTAGTTTTATACTGAGGTAATCTGAAAAATTGGTTTCAAGTTCCTCGTTTGAGTAATGGATTAAATCAATAATAACATTTTTTATTTTTTCAATCAACATACTTTTCTTGTCGTCTATAAGCTCAAGCCCCATTTCCAATAAAGCGATTTTAATTTGGTGGTATTGGTGCATAGAAATATTATCCGAAATGTCAACTACGCCTAAATTCACCCTGGTGAATTGAATTCCGTGTTTTGTAAACGCTGAGCCTACCATCATTATAAAGCGATAGGAAACCATGTTCTTTATGTATAATTTCATTTTTTAGGATGGATTGGTGATAATTTTTCACTTTTAAGGAGGTTAGCCTCTATAAAGCATTTTTAGGTTTAGCCACAAGATTCAATTCCTGTGCCATTCGTTTTTCTTGTATGGTCTCCAGTTGTAATTTGTTATAGAATATTGCCAATATTTTACTATAGGATAACTCCATTTATATGGAACTATTTCCCATTGGCTGCATGGTTAAGGTGCATTTTTTTTGTATACTGGCTTCTACTATGCTATTGGTATAAATTCCCACGGGGGTAGATATTAGAAGCCAATTTCAATTTTTACATATTTATACGTAATGAGAAATTCATTCAAACTTGTAAATAAGCTTGTTGGTCTTTTGTCCCATCATGCCTGTTTTGATGATTATCTTCCCCGTTTCCCGGTTGGCACATGCATAAAAAAAGAAGAGAAATAGCAATCTTGTAATAAATTTAGAATTTATGGGCAATTCTTTAGAACTCCTTAAATAGTAATTCTTTTACCGACATCTTTTAAATCGTGCAACGGCAACATGGCCAAAATGAAATAATCCTGCAATTTGAATTAAAGCCCTTCCAATTTTGTTTCACCATTTTTCAATTTATACTCTTTTCCTTCCCATACAAAAACACCGGAAGTCCCTTCAGGTATAGAAATGATAGCATCACATTTTCCCTTTGTATCGATCAAATATTCAACTTTAATTTCTCCTTTGGGATGAGGCATTGTTCCCGATGCTTTTTTAAGTGCGCCAAGGTGCGGTTCTATCCTAATTTTTTTAAAGCCTGGGCCATCTGTATCAATGCCTAAAACGGTTCTAAAGAATTCAATATTAGGGCTGGCGCCCCATGCGTGGCAATCTGAACGTGCGGCATTTATATCACTGATTTCTGCCCATGTGGTAAGCCCGTTCGCCAGATTATCTTTCCATATTTGTAAACGATCGAGGTAAAGATTTCCTAATCCTGTTTTTCTCAAAGCCTGGTTCAGGTAATATTGAAAGTAGATAGTTGCCTGCGTTAAAGAAGTATCTGAAATAATTTTATTTGCTAATTGTGCTGCCTGTTCTCCTTTTATCACGTTGGTTAAAATAGCAAGTGTATTAGTATGCTGCGAAAAATATGTTTTCTCTTTTGTATCTGCAAATAACTGTCTTTTACTATCCCAATATTTTGCTTTGATTGTTCGTGTAAGCATTGCCGATCTTTTGTGGTACTCGTTTGCAAAAGCTTTCATACCCAAACTATCTTCCAGTCTTGCTGCAATTTGATATGCCCATAGTAGTTGCAGGTCAAGTGCCGCAGAACTGCCATCTTTTCCAAAAGGGGGCATTCCACTTTGCCATCCTTTGCCTTCGGCCCAATCTGTAAATTCCCAATAAGGCGCATTTTTTAAACTTCCATCAGGTTGTTGGTACTTACTGAAAAATTGTAACACCTGTCTTTCGCCCGGTAAAAATTGTTTCACAAATGAAGGATCATTTCTATACATGTAATAATCATTCAACATCCCGATCCACCATAAAGAAAACGTCGGTATCTCCTGTGCATTGGCAGTTGGATAACGGCTAAGCGTAATGCCTTCAGCCATTCTTGAATAATCTAATTGTGTAATTGCATTGCGCATTAACCTGTCATCTCCTGTATTATATAAAGATACCATTGCCTGTATCCGTGTATCACCCACATATTGCAATTGTTCGTAGTAAGGGCAATCCATGTAAGTTTCCATGGCACAAAGCCTTGCAGTGCGCCATCCTGTTTCAAATATTTTTTCAAGATCTTTATCATCAGTAGAAAATTTTGCCTTCATCACAAAAGGATATCCGGTAAATATGCCATAAAGATCATCAATGGTCAAGGCTTCATTGGCCGTTTTAATTTCTACCTGCATATAACGGTAAGTGCGCCACGCTAATGAAGTGAATGTTTGTCCAACACTGCCGTCTGCAATTAATTCATCTTTTACCCCAACAAATCTTTTTCCTTTTATTTCATTACGGTTGCCTTTTTTATTTTGTTCTTTCCAGTTTTTATTGTTGCCTTCATCAATATATAAAGCTTCTGCATAGCCTAAAGTAATGTACGCATCTTTTCCTTTGCTGAATTGCAAAACAGGATAGGCATTGGTGAGAAATCCATTGTCTAATAAAATAGTGACACTGGTATTCGCAGGTATTGTAAAAGATGTTTTAACAGAAGGAAATGCAGCTGGCAAATTGATGCCTGTAACAGAACGAACGGTTTGCAAACGTTGCGGTGTTAATTCAACCTGGGGAATACTCCGTGGTATTAACATCCAGCTTAGATCCGATTGCAAAACACCTTTGGGTAAGCCACTCACTATTTGCTTTGCCTGCGCCCATGCATTATCGTTATAGTTGTTGCTTTGCCAGTCGGCCGGATAATTTGCATAATCTATTTTCTCACCCGGTCCTGCCACATAATAACTATAAATAAGATCAGGATGCAGGGGGCTGTAACTACTGTCTCTTAAACATTTCCAGGAAGAATTGCTGTTTACTATTTTTTCTTTATCTGTATTTCCCTGTAATATAAAACCTGTGCGAAACGATATTTGATGTTCAGGCTTGTAATCGCCATAATTCCAAACCACTGCTGCAATTACATTATTTCCTTGCTGCAGATTTTTTGCGATATCAACCGTTTCGTAATTCCAATGAAACAGGTCAGCACGTGCAGGGCCTAACGAAACCATTATGCCATTTACATACAACTTGTACCTGTTATCTGCTGATACATGAACAATAAACGAAGCCGGCTTGTCACTCAATGAGAATGTTTTACGAAAATGATACACCCCGTAATCTTTCGTCGATGCTCCGGCAGCAGTTATCCAAAAAGCATCCCATTTTTTGGTAAGAATATTTTGTGATATAGTCTGAGAAATACCATTCAGTGAATAAATAATAAGCAGGATAAAAAGAAAATACTTTTTCATAATCATTATTAATTTATGATGTGAATATAAGCCGAAATTTGTCTACGTCGTTACAGGAAATATTGGAGGGCTTAATTGGTAAAAGTGACTCGCGTAGTATGAACAATCCGGCAAAACAATCATTTTATTTTTTATAGCAATCTCCATTTAATTATCTTTAACTCAACAAAACTACTGTCATGAAAAAATTCTTTTTATTTTTCCTTGTTATACCCACGTTTGTTGCTGCACAAAAACTTCCTTCCATAGAAGATAAAACCAAAGGCATGAAAAAGCTGGAAGGATTTTTCAATTTTTACCTGGATGAAGACAATGGTAAAATATGGCTCGAAATAAATAAGCTCGATACGGAAGTTTTATGCCAAACTTCTTTACCTGCAGGCCTTGGCGCTAATGATATCGGCCTGGATAGGGGATTATCCGGCGAAACAAGAATTGTAAAATTTGTAAAAGTTGGAAGAAAAGTATTAATGGTACAACCGAATTATGAATACCGTGCCATTACCAATGATGCCAATGAAAAGAGGGCAGTGGAAGAATCCTTTGCGCAATCTACCCTCTGGGGCTTTGTTGCAGAAGCACAAACCAACAATACTGTTTTGGTAGATGCTACTGATTTTTTATTAAGCGATGCTATGCATGTTGCCAATACATTAAAAAAGAATAAGCAAGGGGATTATTCATTAGATAAATCACGTAGTGCCATCTACCTGCAGCGAACAAAAAACTTTCCCCTTAATACAGAATTTGAAGCAGCGATCACTTTTGTAAATACAGATGGCAGTACAGGTAATTTTGTTTCTTCCGTTACACCATCACCTGAAGCTATTACCTTACGCATGCATTATTCCTTTGTGCAATTGCCTGATAAAAATTACAAGCCAAGGGTATTTGACCCTCGTTCAAGCTTTAATGATATTTCATATTTTGATTACAGCACACCCGTATCTGAACCTGTTGTAAAATATTTTGCCTGCCGTCATCGACTGCAAAAAAAAGACCCCAATGCTGCTATAAGTGAACCGGTAAGACCCATCATTTATTATGTGGATAATGGCGTGCCCGAACCTATCCGCAGCGCTTTGGTAGAAGGTGCAAGTTGGTGGAACCAGGCTTTTGAAGCTGCCGGTTATAAAAATGCATTCCAGGTAAAAATATTACCAGATGGTGCAGACCCTATGGATATCCGTTATAATGTAATCAACTGGATACACCGCTCTACACGAGGGTGGAGTTATGGTAATTCATTGGTAGACCCAAGAACAGGTGAGATCATCAAAGGAATAGTATCGCTTGGTTCATTGCGTGTACGACAGGATTATTTAATTGCAACCGGGTTATTGGCGCCATTTAAAAATGGACAACCAGCTAATGATAAGATGTTGCAAATGTCTTTGGCAAGAATAAGGCAACTGGCGGCACATGAAGTGGGACATACGCTCGGGCTAATGCATAATTATTCTTCCAGTACCGTTAACCGATCCAGTGTGATGGATTACCCGGGTCCGCTGGTAACCTTAAATACTTCAGGTGATATAGATTTAAGCAATGCCTATGATGATAAAATAGGAGCGTGGGATAAAATTTCCATCGCATGGGGTTACCAGGATTTTCCTAAAAGCGTCAATGAAACTGAGGCGTTAAATGCAACACTTACCAAAGCGTTTAAAAGCGGCCTGCGTTATTTAACCGATCAGGATGCAAGGCCGGCCGGAAGTGTGAGTCCGTATGCACACTTGTGGGATAACGGGAGCAATGTAATCGAAGGATTACAACAGGTCGTGAAAGTAAGAGCAAAAGCCCTTGAACAATTTGGAGAAAATGATATCCCAACCGGAACACCTATGGCCATGTTGGAAGATGTATTGGTGCCTGTTTATTTTTATCACCGTTATCAATTAGAAGCCGTTACCAAAATTGTAGGTGGCATGGATTATAATTATGCATTACGTGGCGACGGGCAATATATTACAAAGCCCATATCAAAAGAAGAACAATTAAAGGCGCTGGATGAAGTAATAGATTGCCTGGATCCAAAATTTTTGATGTTGCCCGATAAAATTGTTTCGCTGATACCGCCGCGGCCAGCCGGGTATATAGATTCGCGTGAATTATTTAATAAAAGAACCGGGCTTGCCTTTGATGCGCTTTCGCCGGCAGAAACAGCGGCTGATCTTCCCTTTTCATTTTTATTCAACAGCGAAAGGGTGAGCCGCATGGAACAATATGCTGTTAATGGTGGTTTAGGTCTGGATGAAATGCTCACAACCCTTCTCAAAAAAACGTGGATGGCGCCCAGGAGAACCGGAATGGAAAAATTAATTCAGCAACAAACAGAACAGGTATTGCTCACTTACCTTCTTGCGTTAAGTGTTGATACCAAAGCTTCTTTCCAGGCGAGGGCCGATGATAAAGAAGCATTGAGCGATCTGCAGACTTATATAGAAGAGCAACAAAAAAATTCCAAAGATGCTTCTTATACAGCGCATCTTATGTTGGCTTTAGACAGGATGAAAAAACCCGAAGATGCAAAACCAACTATGCATAAGGAAATACCACCGGGCTCACCTATAGGGAGCGATTGGGAGGAAGAATAAGTAAAAGAAGATGAAGATTAATAAAATCATTTCATTCTATTGTTCTGTTTTAGTAATTTTTAAGATTATTTCAATTTTTGATAAAAACTTTGAATGTGAAAAATGCTGAAGTATTAAACCCAAATGTTTTTACAGAAGTCTCTGAAATAAATTTCAATAAGTTTTATATATTAAAACTTTGGTTGACCAGTGTGTGTTTAGTAGGCCCGATATTGTTATTTGGATTGAGTGTAATAAGTGATCCCAATTATTTTAGAAATACTGATATTTTTATCATGTTCTTATTATTCTTAGGCTTTGGACTTGTTTATTCATCGCCTACTTTTTTAATTGCTTCCCTTACTTTTAGATTCTTATCTCAGAAAATAATCTCTTCGATATTAATTAAAATAATTGTAAATATCATTGCAATATTAGGCGTAGTTATTACTTTTTCAATTCTTGGTGGTTCAGAAGCTTTTATTTATAGCTTATTTTATTCTGGAAGCATAATTTTATGCAGTTTCTTCTTCAAGATCAAAAAAAGAAAGTCATTAAATAAATGAAATGCAAGGTTGCCAAATTTTTAAAGTTTAGTAACCTATTACCGAATCACATGCAGGCATCGGACAGGATGAAAAACCTGCAACTGCAAAAAACAACTATACATAAGGAGGCATCGACCAAGGTTCATCTATTGGAAGTGATTGGAAGGAGGAAGATTAATATTTATTGATGTATTAGATTTTTTAAAGAGTGTAATAAAATATCTTTGCAATTATTAATTTATTTAGCCATGATTCAAAATCTCCATATAAGAAATTACAAATCTATAAATCAATTGGATATTAATTGCAGCAGAATCAACCTTCTAATAGGTGAGCCCAATTCAGGGAAATCAAATATCCTGGAAGCATTGGATTTATCTTATTTGTCCTGGATGATGGGTATGAATGATGGAAATCGAAAGGCAAATACAGAATTAATAGACTTAAACACTTTTTTTAGAGTAAATAAAGTTGCAGATATGTTTCATTTAGGTAATTTAGCTACGCCTATATCAATTATCCATCCCGGCTTTTCCATTGGTACTAATATTGAATATAAATACGATAAAAAAGAGGATATTAACTTCTTTGAGTTTAATAATTCAAATGGTTCATTCACACATTTCAATAACGATTTTATTCCCAGAGAGCCACTTCAATTCTATTCATCACCTATCAAGCCATATCGATACAAAAGCAATATACAATTTCATGATACAGGCAATTATATTCAGAGATTAATGCCGCCATTTGGAAATAATTTGGCAAAGGTGATTTATCATAATTCAGATATGCAACATTTAGCTAAAGATTTTGCAAAAGATCATGGTTTTGATTTAAATATTGATAATGCAAATAATAATATCACTCTTCAGTTGCGGAATTAATGAAGGAGTAGTTTATTCATTGTCATATGAAGCATTGGCTGACACTTATAAAAGAATATTGTTTTACGCAGCAGCTGTAAGGCATAATAATGCTACTGTAATTACATTAGATGAACCGGATACACATGCTTTTCCTCCTTATGTTAGTTATCTTGCAGATGAAATACTTAAACAAAAAAAATCGCAATTTTTTATAGCAACTCATAATCCTTATCTACTCAATAGCTTTATTGAAAATTCAGTTGCTGATGAATTGAGTGTATTCGTTTGCTCATACGATAAATCAAAGAGAGCTACTGTTGCAAAGAAACTTAGCGATAAAAATTTATCTGAATTACTAGACTTTGGAGTGGATATCTTTTTCAATTTAAATCGCTATTCTAATGACAGCATTGAATATACTTCCTGAATGTCATGTAGATACTAAAGTTGCTGAAATAATAACCTTTGCTTCCGAAAAGTATAATCATCAGCATGGGTGTGGGCAAATTGCCAATCAATTAAAGAACAGGTTAAAAGATAATATTGCCTTGGGAATCATCGATGAAGATAAAAATAAGGGACCTGTAGCAAAATACTTTTTAGAATTTAAAGAAATAAAATCAAAAAATGGATTAATTCTAAGAAGACATAATAATAGGAAACAGTATTTGATTTTAATTTGTTCAGAGATCGAAGAATGGTTACTAATGAATGCAAAATCAGTTAATGTTAATCTTTCAGATTATAATTTACCCAAAGACCTATATGGATTTAAACAAATGACTAAGACTCAAGATATAGATATAAACATTGGATTTTATCAATTCATAAAATCACTTGTAAATAAAAATGCATCTGGAATAATGACATTAAAAAGTTGGATCGATGCATTCAAGACAAATACAATCGAAGATATAATTTAGACAGGATGAAAAAACCCGAAGATGCAAAACCAACTCTGCATAAGGAGATACCACCGGGCTCACCTATAGGGAGCGATTGAGAGGAAGAGGTTAATTGAATAATTTATTTACCGATATCATAATTAATCAATAAATGGGGAAAGACTGCCATTGATTTTTGGGCAAAAATATGGGGCTTATCGTTTAACCTGGCTATCCATTATCACCCATGGAAAAACAGGTTTCATCTTTATCTACTAAAAACTGAATCGGCTCTTAATAATGCACCATTCTTATAAATTTTCTTCAACCCCTTTTCGCCTATGTAATTCACTTCACTTAATAAACGCCCTTTATTATCATAAAATGTTTTTTGAAGCTGCCCGGTTACATTGTTTTTGATAACAAAACTATTCAAAGCGGAGTTTTTGTGATAGCCAAAAGCAGCCGCCATCATTTCTTCTCCATTATGGTAAAAAGAAGAATCGGTGATACGCCCTTTGTTGTCCCAGCGCCGCCATAAACCGTCTACCTTTCCTTTTATATAATTGCCTTCCGATTCAAGGATCTTATTTTCATAGTACGATTGAAACAATCCATCTATTATCTGCAAAGAAGAGTCGGTAAAATGTTCTATCAAAACCAGGTTTTTATGTGCCGAATTGTAAAGTGTTAATTTGATAAGACCCTGATCGTTTTCCCCGATACCATAATAAACCGCTTTTCCCTTTACTGTAGTATTAAGATCTTTATCAAAATAATACAGGTATTGCTTTGCCTGGCTAAAAGAAGTGTTGGAAAAAAATAAGAGCAAGCAGCCCAACAATGGTTTTCTATATCTCATAATAATAATGTTTCAGGAAACATAAATGTATGGCAAAATAGCATAGTTGCCAGTGTTTGCAAGTAAACGATTTTTTAAGACATTTTTTATTTTTCAAAGGGGCGAAGCCACAAAAGCCACAATTGCCGCAAGAAATCTTTTGATAGGTGTATTTATATTATTCCTTAAGGTATCTTTCACTTTCATTTTTAAAAACAAAATTTCAAAAAATGCTTACAAATAAAACATGGCACGATGAACACAGGCAAAGTTTTTCGTTCGGCCAAAGGCTTGCTGATAAAGTGGCCAATGGTATGGGCTCATGGACTTTCATAATCATCCAGTCTATTTTTGTAGTACTGTGGATGGTTTTAAATATTGTTGGTATTATGTATCACTGGGATGTGTACCCTTTTATTTTATTGAACCTGCTGTTTTCTACACAGGCAGCCTATGCTGCACCTATCATTATGATGTCGCAAAACAGGCAAAATGAAAGAGACAGGTTCCAGGCTAAGAAAGATTATCAGACGAACACAGAAGCTAAGAAGGAAATTGAAGCATTGCAGATTAAGTTAAATTCAATTGAGGTTGAAAAATTAGATAAGATAATAAAGATGCTGGAAGAAATGAAGAAGCAATGAAAGTATTATCAACTGTTGTTCTTGTACCAATAACTATTGCTATACAAAAAAGCAATGACCATATCACACCTGATGGCTGGATAATGTAAGTATTGACGAACTTTTATGCCAAGGATTATAAGAAGGCTACTATTTTAGAAAGGATCAAATATGTTTCTATCTTATTAAAACGACACTTCCCTTTTTATAAAGTTTTTCACCAACATCACAAAGGGCTTCTATATAATAAACAAATACGGAAGTTGATTGATCCATGGTGTTTACTTTACCGTTCCAGCCAAAGGATTTGTCATTTGGTGGAAAATCTCTTGCTTCATAAACAAGTTTTCCATAGCGGTCATAAATTGAAAACCTGACAATAGATTTTATACCACGTCCTAATGGATAAAAGTAATCATTAAGATTGTCATTATTTGGGGTAAAGGCTGTAGGCATCAATAAGTTCGCGTCTTTACACTCTACATAAATTGTTACAGAATCCTTTGCAATACATCCGCTATCAGAAGTTACTTTTATTAAATAAGTTGTTGTAGCAGTTAGAACGCCATTTGGAAAGGCACAACTGTTGCAGGATAATGAGGATGAAGGAGTCCAAATATAGGAACTAATATTATTACTGTATACAGGAGAAAGTGTAAAACTTGAATTATAGGGATAAGTTTTGTCAGGACCTGCATCAACTATGGGCGAGCTTTTTATATGGACAATAATATCAGCACTGCTGGTAAAGCATCCTGCTGAATCTGTGAGTGTTGCCGTGTAAGTAGTTGTTTGAATGGGTGAGGCAATAGGGGCATAATTATTTGAATTTGATAAACCGGTTGACGGAGACCACATTATTCTTTTCAATGGTGGATCAATATTAAGTTGCACACTATCATTAAGGCAGATGTAAAAATCACTTATCAAGGGAGTAGCTACAAAAGGTGGAAAAACTTTTACCAAAACGCTATCGTTCGATGTGCAGCCAAATGCGGTTGTTGCTGTAACATAAAGTTTTGTTGTTGCGGGGGGAAAAACATTTACAGTATCACACGTAGCGCATGATACATAATTAGCCGGTGACCATATAATTTTATCACTGTGAAATGCAATCAACGTATCCGGATTTCCCGAACAAAGTGTATCAACATGAGGAATTACTTGTAAGAAGGGGAGTGGATTAATGGTAATTGTTTTAACCAGGCTGTCTTTACAGCCGTTCATATCAATGCCAACTAATTTTACATTGAATTTGCCTGGCCTATTGTATGTATAAGGCAGGGGTTGATAAATACTATCGTTTGTACTAATTGCTCCAAAATTCCAGTACCAAAGCGTAACAGAGTCTGTGGGAATATATGGCTTGGATGTATTGATAACATTGTAAGGAGTATTAAAACATATTGAAGTGGGCGCTGTAAAACTAAGATTAGGTCCTTTTACTAAAATTGTATGGTTTAGCCGGATAGTATCCTTGCAATATTGTGAGCCATTATTTATAATTACAAAATTATTAAAATTGCCGAAAAGGGTAGCTTTAACAGTAAAAGTTGGAGAATTAAATGGACCTTTCTGAGTGCCTGCAACATTCCACGTGTAAGTGGCAGAAGGATTATTATAATTGTTTATGATTGAAAAAGTAGTGCTGTCATTTCTGCAAATTGAAGAATCAGGATTTACAACAGATGGATCTGCAGTATAGATCGTTTGCGAATAAATATCGCTGCAACCTGTAACACTATCGGTTACTGTCAGTTTTGTAACAAATGAACCTGAAGAAGGAAAAGTATGTATTGCATTAACTGTATTTACCGTAGGACTACCATCGCCAAAATCCCATAAAACAGTTGATAGATTTCCCTGGCTTGTATTATTAAATGAAAACGTTTTTTTATCAGTGCAGCTATTTGAATAATTATAGGATGCAATTACTCCTACTACATTGATTTGAAAAGTTATTGTAATGCCTCTGCAACCGTTGTAAGCGGGAGTAACTGAAATATTTTTGGTACCCAAAGTCTTGTATTTATGCAGAGCGACGGTATCTGTAACTGTTGCAGTACTTCCATCGCCAAAATTCCAAAAATAACTATTTGCATTGGTCGCTTTTGAAACAAACTTTGCTGTTTCAGAGCCGCATATAGTTGTTTTAACAGGATAAGCAATATGATTAAAAGGAGGAGTTCCAAAAGCAATTTTAGTAAATGGGAAGTTGTTGGTACATCCTTCATTAGTAGTTACAGTTAATGAAGGAGAATAATTTCCTGTAGAACTATATACATGACTTATTGTATTTGTGACGGTTGAGGCAATCGGACTTCCATCTCCAAAATCCCAGGCATAATTTGTAACAGAGCTGTTAACCGGAATCACAGCTTTTGCATTAAAACTTACATTTGCCGGAATACAACCGGATGTAGGCGATATTGTTCCGGTGATGGGGGGGGGCTGAACAGTAATAGTAGTATTTGTTATTGCAAAACATCCTGATACATCCGTTGCCTTAAGCGTTACTTTGTACACACCAAAATTGGAATAATTATGTGTGATATTATTAGCGCTGGTAGTTATAATGCCCGAATTGTCACCAAAATCCCAAGTATATCCGGCAATGTTTCCATTGCTTGTTGCAGTAAAATTTATATCGCCTGGTTTACAAATATAATTTCTGTCATATCCAATAGATGCAGTTATTGATGGATTAATAACAATGGTTTTGGTGACTGTTACAGTATTTGTTTCGTAGACCACTATTAGCTTCACAGTATAAGTGCCTGCGTTAGGATAAATTGCCAGAGGATTTGGACTATTACTGCCTGTGCCGTTTCCAAAACTCCAGACGAAGCCATGAGGGTTTCCGGAAGATGTTTGTGTAAACTGAACATAAGAAGGATTGCAAAATAAACCATCACTTGTTTGATAAGTAAAATCAGCAGTCTGGGAATTGGCAATTAAAGTGTATGAAAAAAAATAAATGCATAATAGAATTTTATTCATTTGATCGGAAGTTAATTAAAAGCAGGAAATCCTTTATTTTTTTTCGATACTTCTAAGTTCAAAAATGGAGCCAATTTTTTATTCCAATTTTTACACTGATGTAACGAATCTGAGAACGAAATTAGTATATTGAAAAACCGGGAACAATTAAAATTGAAGATAATTATTTGTTGCTAAAGAAAATATTTTCTTAATAATTATTTCCGGGAAAACCTGGAATCAATGATTACTTATCCTCTGTTGTTGAGTATGAATAAAAAAATGAAAAGTCTTTACAACATAAATATACTTTTAGCGTTTTTAAAAGTTGGTAAAATACTAACATCCAATTTTCTTTTATGAAAAAAATAATTCTGTTCCTGATCGCAATAATATTAATAGCACCTCTGTTGCATGCACAGGATAATACTACAATGAATAATACAATGGTTTACCAGTTAAATCATAAAAACCTGGTTAAATTAAATCTATTTGCACTCGCTTTAAAAAATATAACCGTTCAATATGAGAGAGAGATTAGTAAAAAGACAACTGTTGGTCTCACTCTTAGGGTAATGCCAAATTCGGGATTACCTTTCAAAAGCAGTTTCCGAAATGCTATGAATGACTCAACTGCACAAAAGCAAATAGATAATTTTAAAACCGGCAATTTTGCTATTATGCCTGAAATAAGATTCTACCTCGGACACAAAGGTGCTTATCATGGTTTTTATATCGCCTCTTTCTTCAGTTATGCTCATTATACTGGCGATCTGCCCTATAGCTATTATGATAACGGGACTGAAAAAATAATTCCTCTTTCTGGTAGTATCAACACAATTACAGGAGGGCTCATGTTTGGTGCCCAATGGAATTTAGCAAAAGCGGTCTATCTTGATTGGTGGATAATGGGGCCACATTATGGTTCTTCTGACGGTCGCATAAGCGGCAAAAAATCCCTTTCATCAACAGAACAATCTGCTCTTAAATCAGACTTAGACAATCTCAATATTCCGCTGGTTAAAACCACCAATACGGTTGATGCCAATGGCGCTACCATTAATTTTTCCGGCCCTTGGGCAGGAATAAGAAGTGGTTTGTGTATTGGTTTCCGGTTTTAGGAGAATGACCCCTAATACACACATTCCCAATTCGTTAGAAAATTATTTTTAATTTTCAATTCTTAATTATCCATTGTCCATTGCCCATTGCCTTTGGACATCATTATTTTTCTTCTCCAAATCCGCCACAGTCAAGGGTTTTCACATTTTATTTGCAGGTTTAAGATTCAAAAATGACCCATAAGTTGGTTTGCGTAGCATAATTAATAGGTATAATTTTATGCTATAATGGAATGTGGAGTAAGAGATTTAAACGTAAACCCTGATGAATTCAAGAAATATAATACTTTTTAAACGTGTTGCATTTGTAACACACCAAACCAATTCTGCCGACCTGGTAGCGTCGTATTTCAACGGAGCTATTCTATTAAGAATATATCGTATTGCCACCAGTGTTTTTTTCTTTATTGCCGGGTTTACATTTGCCACATGGGCAAGCCGCATACCCGATATCCAGAATAAATTGCATTTGAGCGATGGAGGCTTAGGTGCTGTGTTATTTGCATTGCCGGTTGGCTTAATGATAAGTTTGCCCATCTCAGGTTGGCTCGTTTCCCATTACGGAAGCAGGCAAATGGTTATTCTAGGAGCGCTTGTTTATCCATTGATTTTAATATCACTTGCTTTGTCGGCAACCATTTTGCAATTAACCATTGCATTATTTTTATTTGGAATGGCAGGCAACCTCATCAACATTGCCATGAATACGCAGGCTGTAGGCGTGGAGAAATTGTATGGAAGATCTGTAATGGCATCTTTTCACGGTCTATGGAGTCTCGCTGGTTTTAGTGGTGCAGTCATCAGTACTTTTTTTGTTTCTGCTGGCCTTTCTCCGCTAATACATTTTTTAATTATTTGTCTTATTACCTGCATTCTTGTGTTGGTCGCTTATAAATTCACATTGCCGCATGACAAAGAAAAAAGAAAGTCACAGCCATTATTGGTAAAGCCCGACCGAAAAATTTTATTATTGGGACTTATCGCATTTTGTTGTATGCTTTGCGAAGGAGCAATGGCAGACTGGAGTGGCGTTTATTTTAAGAAAATTGTGCAGGCACCTTTTTCCTATATCACACTGGGTTATGTTGCTTTTACAAGTACTATGGCCCTTGGCAGATTCCTTGGAGATGGCCTGGTTACCAGGGTTGGTGTAAAAAGAATGTTGCAAATGAGCGGCACTTTAATAACCACCGGTTTATTAACTGCCGTAATATTCCCTTATTTAGTAACAGCAACAGCCGGCTTTTTTCTGGTAGGTTTTGGAGTATCTTCTGTGGTGCCCATTGTGTATGGATTAGCAGGCCGGTCAACGGCTCTTTCTGCAAGCACAGCTTTAGCGGCAGTATCTACCATAGGTTTTCTTGGATTTTTAATAGGGCCACCCATTATAGGGTTAATTGCCCAGGCGGTCAATTTGCGTTGGTCATTTACCCTCATTGGCGTGTTGGGTTTTGGTACTGCGCTATTGGCCGGCAAACTAAAAATGAATTTTATTATTAAATAATAATAATCAACTATTTTATGAAACATAATTTCAAAAAAAATAAACGAAGGAATAAAGTGACACGTACGAAAAGCATTTTTTTAATCCCGGCTATGTATCACTTACAATTTAATATCAATAATCCGCATAAGGGATTAAAGAAAGGATTTGTAGCCTGGCCTGAAAGCAATCCAGATTTGGAAAGCGAAGAAATTAATATATTGGAAGGGCGTACCTATGGCGGAGGTTATGTAGCCTTACCCGGTAAACTAAATGATTAATTAACTGAACCTTTTTTACTTTTTAAAGTTTATTGGAACATTAATTTTGAAACCAATATTTCTGCCCATTTCATAGACTCCTGTTCTTCCGGTGGCATTATTAGGATCTCCATATTTAAGCCGGCTCATATTACTTTGATAAGCAACATCAGCAATATTGCGTGCATAAATATAAATGGAGAAAAGTGTATTGCCTTTTGAAGTGATATCAGTTCCTACACCAATATTAAGCAGCGTGTATGCAGGCGTTACCGTTTCGTCACCAAACTTATAATAAATTTTATCCTGTTTAAAACAATGTTCCACATCAATGCGTGCATACGAATTGGTAAAAGTGTTGCCCATTTTCTTTGCAATAAATTCTACTCCCGAAACTAATTTAAATGGTGG
>DATCMY010000198.1:0-9174 GCA_036565505.1 Hanamia sp. | reverse complement strand
GATTTATATTCCAAAATAACCAAACATAGAGAAAATACAAAAATTCAGCCCAGCCAATCTTAAAAAATTTTAAAGAATAGTGTATTCTTTCTTAACTCACTTTTTTGAATCATCCATTTTCAATAAATCCTCTTCTGTAAGGTACCGGACTTTTTATCCCTAAGATTTTTTATTTCTTCGGAGCTAACTGATTTAAGACCATAGAAAAGCTTGGGGCTAGCAGAAATCCTGCCCTGATTATTAAAATCCATAGCTACCGGAGCTTCAATCAAAGGTTCAGAAGCAGCTAACTGGATATCAAAACCATCCGCAATCTTGTAATTATCAAAAGTAATAGCGGGTTTATTATCATAGCCTGTCTGACAACTGGTAATTAATAAGCTTAAAGTAAAAAATAACAAAATTGAATACCCGATTCTCATAAAAATTAACTAATGAGTTTTATCTTTTTTCAACAACATGATTTTACAATGAATAAGTTAAAGAATATAATTTTCCAGGTATATTTTAAAGTGTTTTTATCACTCCTTTAAAATATCCTACAGACTCTGCTATTACAGGCAAAGGATCTGCGCTGGCCATCTCAATACTACATTTTCCTTTATACTTAGTCTTACGAAGGGCTTTTATAAGTGAAGGAAAATCTACGACGCCCCGTCCAATTACACAGTCTTTTCCACTTGAAGAACCTTCCGTCATATCTTTTATATGCATTTCATAAATACGATGACCATATTTTAAAGTTACGGCTGCAGGGTCAAAACCCATTTCTGCTGAATATCCAATATCATGGCATATTCCCATACGTGTATCTAGGTCTTTTATCTTCGCATAAATGCTTTCCACAGAAGGATACTTTTTATCCTTTACGCCATGATTATGTATTGCATAGCGGAAATTATACTCTTTTACTTTCTCGTTAACGTAAGGAAGCAAATCATGCTCAGGAACACCAACGATCAAACTAACACCTACCCGTTTGGCATAATCAAAGGCTTTATCTACTTCAGCCTTTGAAGTCATATAAATTGGACCAACTGCATATCCTGTTATACCTCTTGATTTCAGCTTTTCGTGAAATGCTGCAATTTGTTCTGAAGTACTATCAAGTGGTAAATGAAAGTCTTTGATGGAAAGAAAGTGAACATCTACCGTCTCCGTCATTTCCAGCGAAGGTTCTAATTTGAATTTAACAAACGTATAACCAGCAATTCCGACATCAAACAGATCTTTCTTTTTGTCAATTTTTTCCTCCTTATTCGTTGCAAATAAATTCTCCGAAAGGAAAGCAGAAGACAGGCTCAAAGTCAGAACACCTCTGCCTGCATTTTTAAAAAAATTTCTTCTTGAATTTTCCATCTTATAATTTATTAATAGTTGATTTTAATTAATTTTTGATGAAAGTATTGGTATCCCTGCCTCTATAGCAACCTGCAAGATTTTTTGCAGGATTACAGTTTCAATATTTGATTTCCACGTATTTGGCAATCCATATACCATTTGTGAACCTACCCCCTCATACCCCCCTTCCTGCAGAATTTTTGCAGTGGGAATATAACTCATTACATCATTGGAATAGCCTAAAACAAATACATTTTGACCGAAAATACGTTTTAACTCAATAGCATATCCCACTACGACTTCTCCTCCTAAAATAATAATTGGCTGATCTCCTATTTTCCAAACTTCCACCGGGTAGGGATATGATGTCCTGAGAGTTTCACCTTTGTTGATATTCTTTAACAGATGACTGGCCCAACGTTTTTGATAATCTGAGGATTCTGCTGCCTTTTTCAATAATTCTTCTTTGGATGGTGGAGTATTTAATGACAATTCAACTTCTCCATAGGCAGTAGTTAAATGAGGGGGAAGTTGCTCCATATCTTCATCAAGAACTCTATCAACGGCCGCTGCCAAATCCTTTCCATATTGCTGTGCCAATTGCACTGTTCTCCGTGGCAAGGGATTTTGATCCGCTCCACACCCTTGTAAAAATAATGCAGTTACACCCGGGTGAGTCTTTTCTAAATCCAGTTGGGCAAATCCCGCATAATCTCCGGACCATTTATAACCTGCAAGAACAGTATTGTGGCACGCATATCCAAATGCTACAGCTATTAATTCTCCTTTCTTATTTTCCACTTTTATTACAGGAACCGCATAATCATTTGGCCCGTTTAAGTCTGATTGCGAGGAAAGTGTTGCTTCAACATTATTCCTTCTATTCACCTGAAAACGTGTGACTCCATTTCCAGCATAAAGCTGTACAGGTTCCATGGTATGTAATGCCTTATCCACTAAAGCCACAATTTTCTCCTCCAATTTATTAGTGTATTCATCAATTTTCTGCTGTTGGCTTGAATCTACCGGATAAATATCAACCAAAGCGTTTGTCAACACCGGCCCGGTATGGGTATGGGAAGTATTTATTGCAATCTGTGACCTTGATAAATTAAATCTTCTTTTTAACTCATCCCTTATATGGTCAGAAAGTGTTTTTGGGATCCCCACTAAATCCGCTGTTACAAGAACAATCTGCTTTCCAACCGAATCCTGTAAGACCAAGGCTTTAGCCCACAAATCTACTATCTTTCCTTCTGAGGGATGATCACGGTTGGCATATCCTGCCATCCACAGAGGTTGATCAGGCGTAATTACCACACGGGCAACACCGGCTTTCCAACCTTTGTAACTGCCTGCCTGAGCAGACACACCTACAGTATAAAAAGTAAGGATCAAAAAAGATGTAATAATTTTGAGCAATTGTAGAGGCTTCATTTCTATTTTTGGTTATAAACGTTTTATTTTAATATTTTTAAAATATACCTTATCGTCATGATCTGTAAGCAAAATATGCCCTGTTTTCAATTAGTGGCATAAAATATTTTGTTGGATCCAGGCTCAGTTCAAAATTACTAAACTTTTCCTGGGTAATAATATCCACCGAAGCCTTTTTTGGGCTCATAGCTTTGTTGCAGAGGAAATTATAAATCAGGCAAAAGAATAATAACATTCAAATCTTTTCAAAATAAAAATTTTAAAAACATTTTTAAAATGCCGCACTTTGAAGAGCTTTTAAATTTTAAATCACTCCAAATTTAGTCTATACTTTAGCCACGAACTGAATACAACTGCCCTCAGGATCTACTGGCCCCTTAAATAACATACAACCCCCACAATCTTTCTCAGAAACCGGTGGAATGTGTAAACTACAATTACCGCAAAAACGTTTCGGATCAGTCGATTTTTTTACATACCCGAATTTTTCCCGCTTCTCAATTTCTTCTGCGCTTACATTGGATAAATCATCGCAAGGCTCTCCAGACTTACTTTGATTTTTTTCTTCCACCCCTGATTTTTTTGAATTACAACTGTTGAGGATTATTGCAGCCCCCAAAAACATACTACCGGAACTCAAACATTTATTAATAAACTTCCTTCGGGAATATTCCTTGTTTTCCATTTTAAATCGATTTTTTTTATTAATGATTAATTATAATTATTTAGGATCCTGTTTATTTACAGCTTTTTCCAGTGCCTGGGTAGTTGTATAGTATTTTGCCAACATACTGGAAACTTCCCATGCCGGCATACTGCCTTCTTTTAAATACGTCAAATATTTTTTAACGACGAGAGAAAATTGTTGTTCAGGATCAATATTAAATTCATCTGGGATTAGTACTTCCCAACCTTCCTTACCTTTCTTCAGCTCTACACCGGGATACTTTTTGTGAATACTGCCCAGTCCCAGTTCTACTGCCTTTTGCCAGTTATTTTGGTTTTCCTTACCTACGGATTGAATGTAAAGCACTGGTTTGTATTGCTGCTCCTTCCCTTGTTTGATAATCAGATCAGCCTTTGTTCCCCGCAATTTTGAATAATAAGTATCTCCGGTTCCCTTAGGAGCCTCAAATTTCCAGGCAACTGATACTTTGGCATGGATATCTTTAATTGTATAATTCATTTCACCATTGGCAAAAATATTCAGGAAACTGTCTTTTACATCTTTCTTAAGGAAATCAGGATAAGTATCTTGTTTTGTTACCTGCCTGAACTGTGAAGGTGTTAATACTGTTGCCCAACGTTTTGCAGTAAGCATTTGAATATCCTTTTCATAATCCAGGTTCTGTTCAGGAAAGCATTCCCACTGAATCAAATCAACAAGGTGTGTAGTTATATCTACAATACCGTCACCTTCCTGTTTTACATCAAAATACCAGGTAGGACGTATGAGAGGCATTCCGGATACCTCTTTAAAAAAATAATGTACACTTTCGGAAGAAACCGCCGGATTTTCCAGCGTTCCTTTTTGGAGTTCTCCAAACACCTCCGGAAGTTGGGAAAATGCTTTTTGCAAAATATTGGTAATCCCATACCGCGAAGTCATGATATCATACAATAATACTTTGTTGTTTTTTGCATTCGCAAATGCATCTTTTAATTCATCAAATCCTGCCCTTGTGATGGCCATTGGTTTATCTGCCAAAACATTCAAACCGGCATCCACACACTTTTTAATATTATCTGTCTTCATTTTGTTATTGCCAGCAATAACAACCACATTACCAGGTTTTGTAAGTAACATTTTTCCCAGGTAATCAGGTCCTGTATAAACTTTCTCTTTCCATAAAGTCGGATTCTCTTTACGATTATTATACTCCTGAATTAAAGCCAGGTATGACGCTACTTCCTGCCCCTCCGGAGCAAATACATAAACGGTGGAATCTACACCATCATACATTGACTTTTGTAATAATGCAGCATGAAAATGGCCCGGAGCTAATATAATTATCCGAACTAAAGAGGAATCTGCTTTTCCCCCTATCACTTTATTATTATTATTTATACATCCTTGACTAAACATAAATAGGATCATTAAGCTAAAGAGCCTGGTTTTTTTTATTTGAAAAATAAAATACCCACTGAAATTATGCATAATTTAAAAATATATGGTTAAAAATTAATTCCCTCTGATTTGGCTGCGCTATCTTCATCTAAATAAAGAATAGCATTGTTATGATTTCTGAGTGATGTTGATGGATATTTTTCATTCACTTCACTATTCATAGTATAATATATTGCTGCTGCCTTCTTGGCTCCGGGTACGATGCAATAAATATAATTTGCCTGAAGCAGGGCCGGTACAGTAAGTGTAATTGCAAAAGTGGGAACATCTTCAATGCGTTCGAAGCAACTATCGTTTACCTGTTGTTGTCGGGAAGCTTCGTCCAGTATAACCACTTTTACACATAGCAGATCATTAAAATCCGCAACATGAGGATCATTAAATGCAATATGTGCATTCTCACCTATACCCATGCAAACTATATCTGTAGGATATTGTTTTAGAAGATGAGAATATCTGCGACATTCATCATTGGGATCATCTGCATTTCCATTTATGTAATATACTTTATTAATAGGCACTTTATCAAATATCCTTTCTTTTAGAAATTGGCTGAAGCGTTGTGGGGCTTCTTCATCTAATCCCATATACTCATCCATATGAAATGCATTCACTCTACTCCAATCCACATCTGGCTGTTTAGACAAAGAAGATAGAAATTCATTTTGAGAAGGCGCAGCAGCAAAAATGATATTTACAAATTCTCGACTCAATAATAATTCTTTTATTTTTTTACCTACCTCATAAGCTGCTTCATCTCCCATCTGTAATCTGGTTTCATAAATTTTTACTTTCATTTTATTTGCCAATAGTTCTCTTATCTGTGCCATTTTCTAATTGTAATTTAGTATGTTGATTTAAAAAAAAATTATCTTAAGCTACCTGATGTTGATAATCTAACCGTCTTCCCCGAATTGGCACTTTCATAAATGGCAATTATAATTTCAACTGATTTACGTCCCTCAACTCCATCAATTAAGGGATTACCCCCTGTTTCTACTGAATACATCATATCTTCTATCTGCTTTTTATGCCCAATAAAACTAATATCAGCAGGATTGGAAACACCGCCTTGCAAAGTATATCCTTCTCCAATTGAATGTATTATGACCTGATCTTCATCCATCGGGTGCATAAATTTCCATTTTATCAAATTATTTTCTTCAAGTATAGCTGTTCCTTCTGTTCCCATGATCTCGATTCGCTTAAGTGACCCGGGAAAAACAGCTGTTGAGCATTCAATAGTTCCCAATGCTCCATTGGTGAATTTTATAGTAGTGACTATGGTATCCTCAACTTCAATATCCTTATGCCGGATATTGGCAGCAACTGATTGAACTGATTCCACAGGCCCCATATACCATTGCAGTAAATCAACTGAATGTATACCCTGGTTCATTAAAGCACCACCTCCATCATATTCCCAGGTGCCTCTCCATTTGCCTGATTTGTAATATTCTGCACTTCTGTTCCATTTTATATATGCATCTCCCAATACTAAATCACCAAATCTTTTTTCATCCATTGCTTTTTTCAATTGTTTACTGGCCTCATAAAAACGAGAGGGGAAAATGACCCCTATTTTTACTCCAGCTTTACTAGCTGCATTTATTATTTGATCGCATTTTTCAAGAGTTACCTCTAACGGTTTTTCGATGAGGCAATGCTTACCAGCTTCAATACTTTTGATGGCCGGATCGAGATGTATGCCGGAAGGAGTGCAAATACACACTATATCTATTTCAGGAAGGCTTACCATATCATCCAAAGTGTCATATGCAGTACAGCTATGTTGACTGGCAAATTCATCTGATTTATTTTTATTGATACTATACACTCCAATTAAACTGGCATTCGCTATTGCAGCAATTGCCTTCGCATGAAAATGAGATATCATTCCTGCGCCTACAATACCAAAACCAAAATGCTTTTTTCCCATAATCAAAATTTCATTTGTTCAAAAATTTATTTCTCAAAAACAATTCTTCCATTTTTAATTACCCTCTCAACACATATCTCTTTTTCATCTAATCGAAATATTACTATATCATCATTGTTTTCTTTAAAAGCATCATCATTCTTTGCCAGCATTTCAACCACATTAGAAGAGGCCATTTGCCAACCCTCACTAAGTGTTGTAAGCTTATGATTAATTAAGGTTTCAACATTTTCTAACAACGATTTAGCAGCTCCCGCCAATAATCCAGGCGAGCCTTTGAGAGATACTCTTTTTTCTTTATCTAATATTACCGTACCCCCAATATGATTCTGATATTCACCCGGAGCCATTCCTGCAAAACAAGTGGCATCGCTTATTACTATAGTATTTTTTGCCTTATTTTTCATAACTACCTTTATGAATGAATCCGGAATATGTATCCCATCAGTAATGATACAAGCATAAAGTTCTTCGGCTGCCAATTGATCCCAAATCAAATTGGGGTGGCGCGGCAACAACAGCGGAACTGCATTCCCCAAATGAGTAGATAAAGAAGCACCCGCTTCGATAGCCCTTCTAATTTGTTCTGTATTCGCCATTGAATGGCCTATAGAAACAAGGACACCATTGTCTTTACATTTTTTTATGAATGAGGAGGAGCCTTCCCATTCAGGCGCTATAGTAATAAGTTTAATTTTTCCCCGGGCCGCCTCTTGAAATTTACTGAAAAGTTCCCAATCAGGAGCTTTAATACATTTTTCATCATGAGCACCTTTAGCGCCCTCCACCGGAGAAATAAAAGGCCCTTCTAGATGAATACCCCAAATACAATCATTTACCAAAGGATTACTGACACATGTTTCGTATATTGTATGAACAATTTTCAGAATATTCTCATCTGAATTAGTAACTACGGTTGGTAGAAAAGTAGTTATCCCTTTACTTAATAAATAATGAGTTGCATTTACAATATCTTCCTGGGTTAAAGAAGGCGTATTAAAATCAATTCCATTGATACCATTTATCTGTAAGTCTATTAAACCTGGGCCAACAAATGGAATATTATTTCCACTGCTTTCTGTTTCAGTTATATTCGTTACACTACCATTATGAAAGGCTAATTCTTCTGTTTTTTCTGTAATACAATTAATACAGGTAACAACTTCATCTTCTTTATATATTCGTTTTTTCATAAGCAACTCCATTTATGTTGTTATCTTAAGAGCAGCAATCAGGTCTTTCACCTTTTTAGGTACTGTTTTGGTTGTCAATCCGACTCCAACATATACAATTGCTGAAACAATTGTAGGTAATCCTACCTCAAGTGCCAGGCTATTTAAATTCATATTCTTTGTAATAACGAAGGTGATTACTCCTGCAATAATAGAAGAGATAGCAGCTTTTGGGCCACAGGTTTTAAACGCCGGAAGCAGGCCCAATAATAAAGGCATAGAGGTAGGCCCTAATAGCGCTCCAAACCAATTAACAATAAGCCCCAGCACTCCACCAAACTGTTCGTAATTAAGTGCAATACCAATAGTTGCCAAAGTAAAGCCGAAAGTAGTGATACGGGCAGTGCGAAGTGAATGTTTATCATTATGAAACTTTTTCGAAACAACCGGGAGTATATCCCTGGTGATAACCGCGGCAATGGTATTGACATCGGAAGCTGTCATACCCATGGTTGCTGCAAACAATGAGGCAATAACAAGTCCAATCATACCCTGTGGCAAGATTTTTACCATTAACCAGCCATAAGATTCAGCAGGATTTGCTAATCCTGGTAAAATAAGCGGGGCAGCCCACATAGGAAAAAATAATATCAAAGGCCAGATCAAATACAATATACCTGAAAGCCGTGCTGCTTTTGATGCTTCTTTTTCATTGGGTGAAGATATATATCTTGTAGCGAGACTCCAGCTGCCTCCATTATAACTTAAAAAATAAAGAAAAAACATAATCCCTACAAAACCGGCTGTGTAAGGATCATTAAACAAATTACTATGGCTGGGTGGTAGTCGATCCCAAATCTGAGTAATAGAGTTAAGGCCCCCAAGCCGCTTGACTACAAGTACAAACATTACAATTCCACCCAGTACCTGGACAATAAATTGAATAAGGTCTGTCACGATTACTCCCCATAAGCCTCCGAAAGTGACGTACACCAAAGTAACAACTCCTGAGACAAGGATACCCGTTGTCATTGGTATACCCGCAACGACATGAAGCAGAATGCCAATAGCTGCCCATTTGGCTCCCACATCAAAAATTTTCAGTAATACTCCCGTCCATGCTACGATCTGTTGTGTTAATACGTTATACCTTACAC
>DATCMY010000197.1:0-13155 GCA_036565505.1 Hanamia sp. | reverse complement strand
CATTATTAGATGATGGGGGCAGGATGGTTGGTTACAGAAATATTTCAAAACCAACACTTGCCGTTTATCTGCCGGTTAAAGAAAAATCAAATGGTTCTGCTGTAATTATTTGCCCGGGTGGCGGCTATTATGTAGAAACTTATCAATGGGAAGGCATCAACATTGCAAATACTTTTATCAAACATGGAATTGCTGCTTTTATTTTAAAATACCGCCTGCCTTCCGATTCTATTATGAAAGATAAAAGTATAGGACCCTTGCAGGACGCTCAGCAGGCCATCAAACTGGTAAGGCAGCATGCTGCTGAATGGAATATTGATACCAGTAAAGTGGGAATCATGGGGTTTTCTGCAGGAGGCCATCTTGCATCAACTGCAGGCACTCATTTCGATTCGTCTTTCATTTCTAATAAAAATCAAATCAATCTTCGCCCTGATTTCATGATATTAGTTTACCCTGTTATCAGTATGACAGATAAACTTGCACATAAAGGTTCAAGAGATAATTTGCTTGGTACAAATCCTTCATTTGAAAAAATTAAATTTTTTTCAAATGAACTGCATGTAACTGATAAAACGCCTCCCACCTGGATAACACAAACGGGTGATGATAAGGTGGTAGATGTAGATAACAGCATTGTTTTTTATGAAGCATTAAGGCATCATAATGTACCTGCGGAAATGCATTTATATCCCAAAGGCGATCATGGCTTTGTACTGAAGTTGCCAACCGGAGAATGGATGCAGCCTTTGTTTGAGTGGATGAAGAAAAATGACTGGACGAAGTGAAAGCGTAATATTTTTTCCAATCATCTGCGACAGCAGCAACGGTTGAGAAAATAAAGCGTTGATTGTTTAATATCAAAATAAAAGGAAATGGAAAGGTGTATGAAGAAAAACGTAAATAATAATAATAACCATTCATCAACAGATAATTATTATATTCCTATAGCATTGCAGCTTTCAATGTTCGGGAACTATAGAAAAAATTAAAAGAAAATATCATGAGCTTATCAGCAATACAATTTAAACATGTAAGTTACTTATGGGATGAAGCAAAAGCAGCGACATTTTCAGAGGATGAAGTAGCCTTGCTTATCTATCGTTCCAACTTACTCGGAGCAGATTTGAGATTAACCAACTATGGAGGAGGCAACACCTCTTGCAAAGCAATGGCTAAAGATCCGTTAACAGGAGAAGAAACTGAAGTAATGTGGGTTAAAGGCAGCGGCGGTGATATTGGTACTTTGAAAAAAAGCGGATTGGCTGCTTTGTATGTTGATCGATTGCGCAGCTTAAAAAATGTTTATCGTGGTATAGAGTATGAAGATGAAATGGTAGAATTATTCAATCATTGTATTTATGATTTAGCTTCCAAAGCTCCTTCTATAGATACACCGTTGCATGGCTTTCTTCCTTTTAAACATATTGACCATTTACATCCGGATGCAGCCATTGCAATAGCCGCTGCAAAAGATGGTAAAAAGATTACGGAAGAATTATTTGGTGGAACCATTGGCTGGGTAGAATGGCAAAAGCCAGGCTTCGATCTTGGTCTGCAATTAAAACAATGCTTGGACGAGAACCCCGGTATCCGCGGAATTATGTTGGGCTCACATGGATTATTTACCTGGGGCGATACAGCATATGAAAGTTACATTAATACACTTGAAGTGGTAGAAAGATGTGCATCCTATATTGAAGATAATATCAATAAAAATAAAATCGTTTTTGGTGGAGAAAAAATTGATTCCCTGCCAAAAGAAGATCGCCTGAAACAGGCCGCAGCATTGGCTCCTGTGTTGCGTGGCTTTTGTTCTTCCCAAACAAAAATGATTGGTCATTTTACAGATGATGACAGGGTATTACAATTCATTAATTCGAATGATCTTGACAGGCTTGCACCATTGGGCACTTCATGCCCTGACCATTTTTTGCGTACAAAGATCAGCCCGCTGGTGTTGAATTTAAAACCAGGAGAAAATCCTGATGATGTAAAATCAATCAAAGAGAAACTATCTCCATTATTTGTTGCTTACCGTAAAATGTACGCCGGGTATTATGATACCTGTAAGCATTCAAATAGTCCGGCGATGCGTGATGCCAACCCGGTAGTGATATTGTATCCCGGTGTAGGCATGTTCACTTTTGCAAAAGACAAACAAACCGCAAGGGTAGCCGCAGAGTTTTATACCAATGCTATCAATGTAATGCGTGGCGCGGAAGCTATATCTTCTTACACCTCCTTGCCAAGGCAGGAAGCATTTAATATTGAATACTGGTTGTTGGAAGAAGCAAAACTGCAACGCATGCCAAAACCTAAAGCATTATCAGGAAGGATTGCATTAGTGACAGGCAGTGCCGGAGGCATCGGTAAAGCAATTGCAAAAAAGTTTGCAGAAGAAGGAGCATGTGTTATCTTAAACGATATCAATCAGCAAAGGCTGGATGCTGCCAGTGAAGAATTTAAAAATATTTTTGGAAAAGATACAGCATCTTCGGTTTTGCTGGATGTAACTAATGCAGCAACGATCAATGAAGCTTTTTCAAATGCAGGGCTGGCATTTGGTGGTGTAGATATCATCGTCAATAATGCAGGGATAAGCATTTCAAAATCCATAACGGAACACAGTGTAGAAGAGTGGGATAAACTTTATGATATTTTGGTAAAAGGGCAATTTCTTGTATCCAAATCAGCCGTTGAAGTTTTGCGCAAGCAGGATTTGGGCGGCGATATTATAAACATTGTTTCTAAAAATGCAGTTGTGGCGGGGCCTAACAATGCAGGCTACGGTTCTGCAAAAGCAGCGCAGGCCCATCTAAGCCGTTTGCTTGCTGCAGAATTAGGTGGCGATAAAATTCGGGTGAATATCGTAAATCCTGATGCCGTTATAACTGACTCCAATATATGGGCTGGCGGATGGGCCGAAGGGCGTGCCAAAGCGTATGGAATTACAGTAGAAGAATTGCCTGCATTTTATGCCAAAAGAACTTTGATGAATGAAACGATATTGCCAGAAGATATTGCGAATGCCTGTTTTGCATTTGTTGGGGGCTTGCTCAATAAATCAACTGGTAATTCATTGAACGTAGATGGGGGAGTAGCCGCAGCTTTTTTGCGTTAAACTGATTATCAAAAAAAATAAATTGAAAAGAATAGCATTTAAAATGAAGTTGCTTCCCGGCTTTGAAGCAGAATATAAAAAACGGCATGATGAAATATGGCCTGAATTGGTTGAGTTGTTGAAAGAGACCGGCATCAATCAATACAGTATTTTTTTAGATGAAGAGGGTAATTTATTTGCTACCATGCAGGTAGAAAACGAAGCTGCACTTGAAAATTTACCCAGCCATTTCGTGATGAAAAAATGGTGGTACTTTATGAAAGACATCATGGAAACCAATGCTGATAATTCACCATCATCAATACCTTTAGAAGAAGTTTTTTATTTGCCATAAATTAATATACATGCAACCCGAAAAATACAAAATAGAAGCTCACAATAACAACCTGCTAGCGCAACACCAACGCAACTTTAATCATATTGCATCCGGTATTAATAACCTCGATGATGTGATGCAGAAATTGGCAGCATTTCAAATAGCGATACCCAGTTGGGCATTGGGTACAGGTGGCACAAGGTTTGGCCGCTTCCCAGGTGGTGGAGAACCCCGAAACCTGGAGAAAAAGATTGAAGATATTGGTTTATTGCATGCACTCAACAGATCAAGTGGCGCTATCTCCCTACATATTCCGTGGGATATTCCTGAAAATGCTTTGGATATAAAAACGCTTGCTGAGCAAAATGGATTAAAGTTCGATGCAATGAACTCAAATACTTTCCAGGATCAGCCAGGTCAACAATTGAGTTACAAATTTGGTTCCATGCAGCATGTAAATAAAGCAGTACGTAAGCAGGCGATCAATCACAATATTGAAGTGATAAAATACGGTGTTGAACTGGGTTCAAAATCTCTTTCAGTTTGGCTCAGTGATGGCTCTTGTTTTCCCGGTCAGTTGAATTTCAGAAAAGCGTTTCAAAACACTTTAGAAAGTTTGCAGGAAGTATATAGCGCTTTACCTGATGATTGGAAAATATTTGTAGAATATAAAGCATTTGAGCCTAACTTTTATTCTACAACGGTTGGTGATTGGGGACAATCATTACTCTATACCTCAAAGCTTGGTAAAAAAGCTTATACATTGGTTGACCTGGGCCATCATTTGGCGAACGCCAATATTGAACAGATTGTTTCCTTATTATTAATGGAAGGAAAACTGGGCGGCTTCCATTTTAATGATTCAAAATATGGTGACGATGATCTTACGGTTGGAAGTATCAAACCTTACCAATTATTCCTCATCTTTAATGAACTGGTGGAAGGAATGAATGCCCAAAAAATGAATCATGCTACAGATTTAGCCTGGATGATTGATGCATCACATAATGTAAAAGATCCGCTTGAAGATCTTTTGCAATCTGTGGAAGCCCTCATGATTTCTTATGTGCAGGCTTTAATAATTGACCGGGAAAAACTGGAGGTTGCCCAAAATAATAATGATGTGGTAACGGCACAGGAAATATTACAGGAGGCATTTCGTACTGATGTGCGTGCACTGGTGGCAGAAGCAAGATTGCGCGCAGGTGGCGCAATAAACCCGTTAGCCTTTTACCGAAGTGAAAAAGTGAGAGAACAATTAATTAAAGAGAGAGGATTAAAATCATTAGCGACAGGACTGTGAGGGTGAGTGGTGAGTTGTGAGTGGTGAAAATCGTATATTGATTCAAACAAATTTCTTAACCTTTAAATGCACGTCTATGTTTTTACAACTTGCCCACACAAAATTAAATGTTTACCAGTTCTCACAGGAATTAGCGCTTGAATGTTACAGGATAACTAAAATATTTCCTTTGGACGAAAAATTTGCTATGATATCACAAATAAGAAGGGCAGCGGTTTCTGTTCACCTGAATCTTGCAGAAGGTTGTTCCAGGAAATCACCAAAGGAACGAAACAGATATTTCGAAATAGCCAGGGGCTCAGTAATTGAAATTGACAGTGCCATTGGCATTGCACACAAACTTGAATATGCAAGGCTTGAAGAATTACAACCTTTGGGGACTCCATTATAAAAACATTTAAACTATTAAGTGGCATGATTAAAAGTGAAGAAACTCATAACTGACCACTCACAATTCACAAAATGAATCGAACACAAGTCATAGCCGTTTTTGATGTAGGTAAAACCAATAAAAAACTATTGTTGTTTGATGATCAATATAAAATGGTGTATGAAGAAAGCAGGCAACTGGAAGAAATAAAAGATGAAGATGATTTTCCGTGCGAAGATGTTGGTGCTTTAACTGAATGGGTAAAAAAATCCTTTAAGAATATATCGGAAGACGATCGTTATGAGATTAAAGGAGTTAATATTTCAGGATACGGCGCCAGTCTTGTTTACCTGGATGAGCAGTTAAAGGTAATACCACCTTTGTATAATTATCTTAAACCTTATTCTACTCAGTTAAGAGAAAAGTTTTATAATACCTATGGAGGCGAAAGTTCTATGGCCAGGCAAACTGCTTCACCGGTATTAGGTAATCTAAATTCCGGTATGCAGTTGTACCGACTTAAATATGAAAAGCCTGAAGTATTTGCCAAAATAAAATACGCATTACATCTTCCCCAATATTTAAGTTTTATTCTTACAGGTAACATAGGCGCTGATATTACCAGTATTGGCTGCCATACCAATCTATGGGATTTTCAAAATAATAAATATCATTCCTGGGTAAAGAAAGAAGGTCTTGAAACTAAGCTGGCTCCGATAATGACCAGCGATGCTGTTACCGGATACATCAATGGAAATATTCCTGCAGGCATAGGTTTGCACGACAGTTCCGCTGCATTAATCCCTTATCTTATTTCCTTCAATGAACCGTTTCTGTTGCTTTCAACAGGCACATGGTGTATTACTTTCAATCCTTTTAATCATAAACCGTTAAGTGATTTTGAACTAAAGCAGGATTGTCTTTGTTATTTATCTTTTAAGGGTAATCCTGTAAAAGCATCCCGGTTATTTGCAGGATATGAACATGAGCAACAAATAAATAAACTTGCGGAGCATTTTAATAAACCATTGGATTATTATAAAACCGTTCAATTTGATTTGAAGCTTTACAATAACCTGAAACCGGTAAATAGTTTTTCTGAAAAAAATATGAATGACGCCATGATCGGGCAATCAGATTTTGGTAAAAGAGACTTAAAAAGGTTTACTTCTTATGAGGAAGCTTATCATCAGTTTATAACAGATATTATTGCACAGCAAATAAGAAGTGTAAACCTTGTACTTGAAGATCATTCGGTAAAAAGGTTATTTGTAGATGGGGGTTTCAGTAAAAATCAAATTTATATGTATTTACTGGCGAGAGCCTTCCCTGATATGGAAGTGTATAGTGCCTCTTTGCCGCAGGCATCAGCATTAGGTGCGGCTTTGGCCATTCATAAATACTGGAATTCAAAACCTATGCCTACTGATATTTTTGATTTGAAATTATATTCCGTTACGCATGATGTTAAAGTATAACAAGGGTAAGACAATTTTTTTTTCTTAACCGGACCATTTTTTCTTGATTAATGAGGTGAATAATTTTTAATAGCATAATAATTTATAAATGAAATTTGAATTCAATCCTGATTATCCATCCATAGATGATTTAAGGGAAAAAGCAAAAAGGAGAATACCAAGGTTTGCCTTTGAATACCTTGATGGAGGATGCAATGAAGAGATTAATCTTTATAAGAACACCTCAGAAATCCGGGAAGTAGAATTGCTGCCTGAATACCTGAAGAATTATTCAGGTATTGAAATGAAAACAGAATTATTTGGTCATACTTATGATGCACCATTTGGAATAGCGCCGATAGGATTACAGGGATTGATATGGCCCAATTCTCCGGAAATATTGGCTAAGGCTGCATTTGAGCATAATATTCCATTTACATTAAGTACGGTGAGTACCAGTAGTATTGAACGCATCAGCGAAATTACAGAAGGAAGAGCGTGGTTTCAATTGTATCATCCTGCGGAAAACCGACTTCGTGATCAGATTATAAAAAGAGCAGAGGCTGCACAATGCCCGGTACTGGTCATTCTGAGTGATGTGCCTTCTTTCGGTTATCGTTCCAAAGAAATAAAAAACGGTTTGGCAATGCCCCCAAGGATGACCATGAACAATATGCTTCAAATAATGGGTAGACCCAATTGGGCATTCAACACACTTTTTCATGGCCAACCATCCTTCCAGGTAATAAAACCTTACATGCCAAAGGGTATGAATATGCATCATCTTGGGTTATTTATGAACAAAACTTTTGATGGCAGATTGAATGAAGAAAAGGTAGCAGCCATCCGTGATATGTGGAAAGGTAAACTTGTTTTAAAAGGGATCGTTAATGAAGCTGATGCTGAGAAAGCCGTCCAGCTTGGGATTGACGGAATTATTGTTTCTAACCATGGAGGCAGGCAATTGGATGCAGGACAATCTTCCATCCATTCGCTGAACAGGATTGTAAAAGATTATGGTGATAAAATAAAGGTCATGTTAGACAGTGGCTTGCGTTCGGGCCCGGATATAGCAAGAGCACTTGCTTCGGGAGCTCAATTTACATTCCTGGGAAGGTCTTTTATGTATGGAGTAGCTGCTCTTGGTAATGAAGGAGGGAATCATACGATATCGATTTTAAAGAAACAATTGCAACAGGTAATGCAACAAATTTGTTGTGAAAAAGTTGAAGATTTCCCCAATCATTTGATACAGAAATAAAAAATAATTTCTCTTCATTATGAAAGGGCGGCCTTCAACATGAATGGATTTATTGAAGGTATTGCAGACACGTAATCAGGAAAATTAAAAATATTGACCTTTTCTCATAATCGTGTTTTTGGCACGCCCGGGGGATGTTTCTACTACCCCTGTTTTTTATTTTGAAATGAGCATAGGTTTAATCATCATTCCATTTAAGAGGCGAATTTCATTGGAATGCAGGGGTATAGATTTTAGCCGATGGTTCCAAAAGTAAACTGCTATTTTTAGAAAAATGCCAACCGGTAATTAGTAATATAAGAATGGGTAAAGGGAAAATCATGCCCTGTTATGATACAAATCATATTGCCTTGAATTAATCTGATAAAAATAATTTACTACCTTTCGTTTTATAAAAATTCCTACTCAACCAATTGAATATTTTGTATGGGATCTTCATCAATGATCGTTTTAATTTTAGCTGCACTTGCCTTCTCTTCCATAGCTATTCTTATTGCTAAAATAGTAACAAAGTCAACAACCAATCCTCAAAAGGGTGAGCCTTACGAATGTGGTATTCCTACTACCGGCAAAACCTGGAAACAGTTGAACGTAGGCTATTATTTATTTGCATTGATCTTTTTAATTTTTGATGTGGAGATCGTATTTCTTTATCCCTGGGCTGTGGTGGCCAAACATGTAGGGTGGATGGCGTTTGTAGAAATTTTAATTTTCTTTTTTATATTATTTATGGGATTTTTATACGCACATAAAAAAGGCGCCTTAAAATGGATCTAAAATCAAGCATAGAAAAAAAGGATTTCCCCGGGCAGATACATGAAACTCCAGGTGGTGGCATCGTATTGAGCAAACTGGATGATGTAATCAATTGGGCACGTTCCAATTCATTATGGCCATTAACATTTGCTACCAGTTGCTGTGGAATAGAAATGATGTCTGTCGCCGCTGCCAAATATGATTTCTCCCGATTTGGTTTTGAAGTAGCAAGAGCCTCACCACGGCAGGCCGATGTCATCATTATTGCCGGAACCATTGTAAATAAAATGGCCCCGGTTTTAAAAAGATTATATGACCAGATGGCCGACCCGAAATATGTAATTGCCATGGGTGCCTGTGCCATCAGTGGCGGACCGTTTTTTTATAATACTTATTCGGTAGTGAAAGGCGCCGACCATGTGATACCGGTAGATGTGTATGTAGCGGGATGCCCGCCAAGGCCCGAGGCTTTATTGCATGCTTTAATAAGCTTACAACAAAAAATAAAAAGTGGATTAACCAAAGAACAAATAAAGACAGGTAAAGATTAATTATGGAGAACGAAGAGTTGAAAACCAAAATAACCCAATTGCTTCCCTCTGCTACTTTTGAGGAAGGTGGTGAATGGCTCAATATAAATGTGGAGCCGAAAGAATGGTTATCATTTGCACAGCAATTACGTAATGATGATTCATTATTCTTCGATTATCTTTTTTGCCTCACCTGCATTGATTGGAAGACTCATCTAACTATGGTGTATCATCTGTCTTCCACAAAATATCGCCACAATATTGTGGTGAAATCAAAACTAGACAGGAATAAACCTGAAATAGAAACAGTATGTAAAATATGGCGGACAGCAGAATTTCATGAAAGAGAAGTGTATGAGATGTTTGGTGTGAATTTTCTGAACCATCCTGACTTGAGGTTACTGATTTTGCCAGACGGATGGGAAGGGAAAAATCCGATGTTAAAAGATTTTGAAGACCCGATAAATATGATAAAATTATAAGGCCCCTCTGACTCTCCGAAGGGGAGAAAAAGCAGGAGCATCGAATTGTGAATAGAAAACTTAAAATAATTAAAGACTTCAAAAGTCCCTCCTTCGGAGGGATTTAGGGAGGCCGATATAATCAAGCTCTAATGGTTGAAGAAATAGGTACAACAGAAGAAGGTGATTTAATCATAAACGTAGGACCACAGCATCCTGCCACACATGGCGTGTTGCATTTGGTGATTACGTTGAATGGCGAGACTATTAAAAAGGTGGAACCCCATCTTGGTTACATTCACCGCTCTATTGAAAAAATGAGTGAGAGCCTGACTTACCGTCAATTCATTTATGTTACCAGCCGTATGGACTATCTCTCTGCTCATATCAACAATCACGCATGTGCATTGTGTGTAGAAAAAGGTTTGCAGTTGGAGATTCCCCCAAGAGCGCAAGTGATAAGAGTATTGTTGGATGAACTGACAAGAATTGCATCACATGAATTATGGTGGGGAGCTATGGCTATGGATTTGGGAGCATTCACTCCTTTCTTTCATGCATTCAGGGAAAGAGAAACCATCAATGATATTATGGAAGAAACCTGTGGGGCCAGATTAACAATGAACTATATCGTGCCCGGTGGTTTGATGGCCGATCTTCATCCCAACTTTCAGAAAAGAGTAAAAGAATTTATTACTTTATATAAATTAAAAATCAGTGAATATGATGAACTGATAACAGGTAATATTATTTTTCAAAACCGTATGAAAGGAGTTGGATATTTATCTGCTGAAGATGCTATATCCTATGGTTGCAGCGGGCCAACAGCAAGAGGCAGTGGGGTAATTTCTGATATCCGTAAACTGTATCCTTATGAGGTATATGATAAACTTGCTTTTGATGAAGTGTTGGAAACTGCCGGAGATTCTTTTGCACGTTACATGGTGCGGATGAGAGAAATGAATGAATCCATAAAAATTATAGAACAGTTAATTGATAATATTCCGGAAGGTGATATTCAGGCCAAGACAAAAGTGGTTTTAAAATTACCCAAAGGAGAATTTTATACAAGAGTAGAAACGGCGCGTGGTGAGTTGGGAGTATATATTGTAAGCGAAGGAGGAACCACACCATACCGGATTAAATACCGTTCACCGGGATTTTCAAATGTATCTGCACTCGACCACATGGCAAGAGGCAGTAAGTTGGGCGACCTGGTAGCGATGATGGGGACTTTGGATTTGGTAATACCGGATATTGATAGGTAAGAGAGCCGAACTATTGAAGGCCTCCAACTTCGATATTGAATATTCTTTGTTCGATATTCATTGTTTCAGTGTTATGAATATCGAATACCGAACAAGGAATAAAGAATAATGAAGTCGAAGAAAAAACAATTAAAATGAAAAAGAAAAAATATTGGACACCGAACATAGAATATTGAATACAGAAGTAAAAAACAAGTACTTCTTCATTCTTTATTCATTGTTCATTATTCATAATTAGGAATATGTGGAGCTTTAGTAAAATAGCAGACTTAATTCATCAATGGTTGAATCAAACATTCAACTCAACATTGGCAACTATTATTGAAATGGTGATTGTTGGTGTTTGTGTGATCGGATTGTTTGCTGTATTGGGATTAGTATTGGTGATCATGGAAAGAAAAGTTTCTGCCTGGATACAAATACGCCTGGGGCCCAATCGTGTGGGGCCAAAAGGAATGTTTCAATCGCTGGCAGATACAGTGAAATTATTAGTGAAAGAAGGTATTACGCCCGGTGGAGCTGATAAATTCTTATTCAACCTTGCTCCATACATTGCGCTAATAGTAGCCATGTTGCTGATGGCGCCATTGGCTTTTGCAAAAGATTTCCAGATGTGGGATTTGAATATTGGCGTGTTGTATGTATCTGCTATTTCATCTGTTTCTGTCATCAGTATTTTAATAGCTGGCTGGTCAAGTAATAATAAATATTCATTAATGGGTGCTATGCGTAGCGGTGCACAGATTGTGAGTTATGAATTATCAGCAGGGTTATCCATTTTATCTGTGGTAGTGCTGACAGGCAGTTTGAACTTAAATGAAATCATTCAATCGCAGGCAGACGGATGGTGGATTTTCAAAGGCCATATTCCTGTAATGATTTCATTTGTGATTTTTATGATAGCAGTTACTGCTGAAACCAACCGCTCGCCTTTTGATTTAGCAGAAGCGGAATCAGAATTAACAGCAGGTTTTCATACAGAATATTCAGGGATGAAATTCGCTTTATTCTTTTTGGCAGAGTATGTAAATGTTTTTATCGTGTGCGCTATTGGAGCCACTTTATATCTCGGCGGATGGATGCCTTTTCATATTGGCCATTGGGAAGGGTTTAATCATGTGATGGATTTTATACCATCAAGCATTTGGTTTTTTGGGAAAACGTTCTTTTTAATATTTCTGATCATGTGGTTCAGGTGGACTTTTCCCAGGTTACGTATCGATCAGTTGCTTAACCTGGAATGGAAATATTTATTACCCATCAGTATGTTTAATATTTTGTTGGTAACGGCGATGGCGATATTAGGATGGTATTTTTAAAAATAAAATAATGAATAGCGAACAAGGAATAACGAACAAACAAGTAAAAGAGTGCATGCCTTCTTCATTCATTATTCCTTGTTCATTATTCGATATTTATAAAAAATGTTTATAGTTAAATACATAAAAGATGTTTTCGGTGCTGTAAAATCACTGTTGGTCGGCTTGAGGCGGACAGGATATTATTTTACACATCATAAAGAGATCATTACACAACAATATCCGGATAATAGGGAAACTTTGAATTTACCTGAAAGGTTCAAAGGTGAAGTGGTAATGCCGCATAATGAAAATAATGAGCATCGCTGCACCGGATGTACCGCTTGTGAACTGGCTTGTCCTAATGGGACTATTAAAGTGATCACGCAATTTGACATTACTCCCGATGGCAAAAAGAAAAAAGCAATTGATAAATTAGTATATCACCTGGAATTATGTACCATGTGCAATTTATGTATCATCGCCTGTCCTTCGGATGCCATTGTAATGGCACAAACATTTGAGCATAGCGTTTATGATCGTAGCGAATTAACCAAAATATTAAATAATCCCGGATCAAAAATAATGGAGGGAATAGAATAATGAGCGGATCAACTATTATATTTTATATGCTGGCTGCACTTACATTAGTGAGTGGAGTGCTGGCTGTGGGTACACGGCAAATATTCAGAGCAGCTATCTTTTTATTATTTTCTTTGATCGGCGTTGCGGGCCTGTTTTTCTGGATGCAGTATGAATTTATTGCTGCGGTGCAAATAGTGGTGTATGTGGGTGGCATAACCGTATTGATCATCTTCTCAATTTTTTTAACCCAACAGGCAGGAGATAAAATGCCCAAACAAAAAATGGGGCGACAAATTTTTTCAGCATTGGCGGCCTTTTGCGGATTTGCTTTGATTATGCTTCAGTTGTTTCAACACTCATTTATCGGCACCCTCAATCAACCGGTAGAACCAAATGTTGCAAACATCGGCACACGAATGCTGGCAG
>DATCMY010000196.1:0-11017 GCA_036565505.1 Hanamia sp. | reverse complement strand
GCCTATCACAGGAGGAAAGTATATTGATATCAAGATAAAACGGGATGAAATAAGCCGTTATGGCTTAAGTGTAGATGATGTAAATGCAGTGGTACAAAGCGCTTTGGGAGGAATGAAACTTACTACTACGATTGAAGGGCGCCAGCGTTTCTCTGTCAATGCACGATATGCACAGGATTTCAGAGACAATTTGGAAGCAATTAAAAACCTGCAGGTACAAACCAAAGACAATGGCCCGTTACCCTTACAAGCCGTTGCGGATATTGCCATTACATCAGGGCCGCCAATGATTAATTCTGAAAATGCTTTATTACGCGGAACCGTTTTATTCAACGTAAGAGACAGAGACCTTGCAGGCACTGTACAGGAAGCGCAAAACAGGCTGAACACTATGCTTACTAAATTACCCAAAGGATATTTTATAGATTGGAGCGGACAGTATGAAAATTTAATCAACAGTGAAAAAACCTTAAAGATCATTATTCCTGTAGTGTTGCTCGTCATTTTTATCTGCATGTATTTTGCATTTCATTCTGCAAGAGAAGCGTTGTTAAGCCTTATTACTATTCCTTTTGCATTAATTGGTGGCGCCTATCTAATTTACTTCTGGGGAGTAAATTTATCCGTTGCAGTTGCGGTTGGTTTCATTGCCTTGTTTGGTTTAGCTGTGGAAACGGGTATTGTAATGGTTATTTATCTCAATGATGCCATGCTACAATTGATAAAGGCAAAAGGCAATTCAAAGGAAACTATTACTAAGGACGATCTGCGTGAATATGTCATAGCAGGCGCTGCTAAAAGGTTACGGCCAAAAATTATGACAGTGTGTGTTATTCTTTTTGGACTGGTTCCTATTCTGTGGAGTTCAGGAGTTGGTAGTGATGTTATGAAACCCATTGTATTGCCAATGATTGGCGGAGTATTTACCTCTTCTATCCACATTCTTTTGGTAACCCCTATTATTTTTTTATTGAGTAAAGAATATGAGTTGAAAAAATATGGAAAAATAAAAGTTCCGGAAATAAAACATTAAAACTATGAAACGTTTATTAATATGCATTTTTGCTTTTTGTCTCATTGCCGTACATACCTATGGACAGAAAAAGATGAGCCTGGATAACATATTTTCCATCATACAAAAAAATCATCCTGAAGTTACCATGTATGATGCACAGATCCGTTCTCTTGACGAAGCTTCCAAAGGCGCTAAAAGCTGGTCGCCACCAGAATTTGGAGCCGGTTTTTTTATGACGCCTTATAACATTGGCCTCACAAAAGCCATGGGTTCTCAAAAAGGTATGGGTTCATTTATGCTTACTGCTTCGCAAATGTTTCCCAATAAAAAAGAACAAAATGCGAATGCTTTATTAATGCAATCTATGTCGTCAGTAGATAAGGAAAACAAAGAAGTTGCACTGAATGAATTATATGCTGACGCAAAGAAAAATTATTATACCTGGATGATTATTGAAAAAAAACTGACCGTACTTAATGATAATGAAAAGCTGCTCAATTTTATGATACAAAGTACCGAACTGCGTTATAAAAATAACCTCGGAAAATTAAATGCCTATTACAAAGCAAAAGCTGAATTGGGTAAAATTGAAAACCAGCGTGAAGTATTGCATAATGAAGAAAAGCAAAATCAAATTGTATTAAACACCTTAATGAATCGTGATAAAAATGAAAATTTCATTGTTGATACAAATTATACTATTAAAAATTATAATCCTGTTGACAGTAATTATTTAATGCAGGCACGTAGTGATATAAAGGCTGTAGCACAGGATATAAAAATTAACCAACTTCAATTAAACCTGGAAAAAACAAAGCAATTACCACAGTTTGGCGTAGAGTATAATCACATGTTTGCATTCGGGAAAGCACCGTGGCTCTTCTCTTTGATGGCAACCGTAAAAATTCCATTAGCTCCCTGGTCATCCGGTGGATATAAAGCAAATATCGAAAGTTTAAAATGGAAGGCACAATCCTACGAAGCGCAAAGGCAAATCATCATCAACCAGGCTTCCGGTGAAGCGGAAAGTTTGCTTTCTTCGATCAACAGTAAAAAAAAGCAGTTACAATTGTTTGAGGAAAATATTATTCCCGCATTGAAAAGAAATTATCAAATTATGCAGTTGGCATACGAACAAAATACTGGAGAATTATTTGAATTGTTCGATGCATGGCAAACCCTGAATATGACACAGTTCGATTACCTGGATCAGATGCAGGAATTATTAAATCTCCAGGTGCAGATGGATAAAATACTGGAACAACAATAGAATGAAAATGAAAAATTCAATAATACCAGCACTTAAACTTTTATTCATTGGCTTTGCTATTTCTTCTCTCACATTGATAGGATGTAAAAGCAGCAATCAGGATAATAAAATAGCTAATGATAATGCAGGCAAAGAAGAAATCTATACGTGTGCTATGCATCCACAGATAATAGAAGATCATCCGGGTAATTGCCCAATTTGTGGAATGAAACTCGTAAAAAAAGAAAATGCGAATAGGGAAATTTCAAAAATTGATCTTACCACTTTACTTCAACCCACCAACGAGATGGTAGTATCTTCTATCCCCGTTACAACCATGCAGATGGCAAAAAAACAGGTACAAATAGACGCATTTGGTAGCATAGAATATGACACAAGATTCATCAGAACAATAGCTGCAAGAGTTGCCGGCAGAATAGAAAAACTGTATATAAAATACCGATACCAACCTGTTCACGCCGGCGATAAGATCATGGATATTTATAGCCCCGAATTATTAACAGGACAGCAAAACCTTTTGTTCCTTATAAAGAATGATCCTGCCAATACAATGCTGATTAATGCAGCAAAACAAAAATTATTATTGTTGGGGATGAATAATAGCCAATTGCAAAATGTGATTACCACAGGCAGAGCCCGCGCCGATGTTACCGTCTACAGCAATTATACCGGCCATGTTCATGAAGCAGGTAATATGGCCAATTCATCTCAGGCATTGAATAACTTGAACGAAACAGGTGAATTATCTATTAAAGAAGGAATGTATGTAGAAAAGGGGCAGGCAGTATTCCAGGTAAATAATATGGATAACATTTGGGTAAAACTCAATTTTTTTGCAGGAGATAATTCATTGGTAAAAGTGGGAACTCCTGTAACCATAATTCCTGAAACAGCTCCCGATAAAAAGATTCTTTCCAAGATCAGTTTTATTGAACCCTTTTACAGAAACGATTCCAAAACCTTAAAGGCAAGAGTTTATTTTAATAATTCAAAATTAATGTTACCGGTAGGAAGCCAGGTAAAAGCCACTCTTAATATAAATACCTCATTTAATAATTGGCTGCCACAAGAGTCAGTTCTGTCGCTGGGTTTACACAAAGTGGTATTTCTTAAAAAAGGCAATGCCTTCCAGGTACACCCGGTAAGTACAGGAATTGTTGCCGATAATTTGATACAGGTAATTGACGGCTTGAGCGATAAGGATAGTGTAGCGATAAATGCACAATTTTTAATAGATAGTGAAGGATTTATAAAAGTAAAGAGCAATTAGCAATTAGCAAAGGGCAATGAGCAAAAGGGCAACTTCAAAATAATTTTTAAATCGTAAAAATTAGAGTTATGAGTTATAAAAAAATAAATGAAACGAAAGTTTATAAGCTGGGTTTTGAGCTTGCAATGAAAGTTTTTGAAGTATCTAAAAGGTTTCCTAAAGAAGAAATATATTCTCTTACGGACCAGGTTAGAAGATCTGGTAGAAGTGTTTGTTCGTGTTTGGCAGAAGCTCACAGAAAAAGATTATATCCAGCCCATTTCGTTTCTAAAATATCAGATTCAGATATGGAAAACGCTGAAACCCAAACCTGGTTGGAATTTGCGCAGGCTTGTAAATACATTTCACAAAATGAACATAATGAACTTTTGAATAAATCAGAAGAAGTTGGAAGACTTTTAAGTCACATGATTAATAATCCTGAAAAATATAAATAGATATGAATAGTCCATATATTGCCAATCGAAAATGGCCAATTGCTAATTGGATTTTACCAATTGCCCTTTGCTTATTGCTAATTGCTTCCTGCAAAAGTAAAACCCAAAAAACCGTGGTAATTGATAAAGGTGTATACTATACCTGTCCAATGGATCCGCAGGTAGTAGAATCAAAACCGGGAAAATGCCCGATTTGCCACATGGAACTATTGCCTGTCAAAAAAAGCGTTGAGCAAAAAAATGATAATGAACTTGAACTTAGCCCCGAACAAATGCAACTCGGAAATATAAAGCTTGATACAATCCGGAATGGATTTATTGGCAATCAATTGGTCTTAACCGGAACGTTAAATTTTGATCAGACAAAAATAAATGCAGTTAGTGCAAGGCTTTCCGGGCGAATTGAAAAATTATATTTCAAAAAAATTGGGGATTATGTTTCTAAAGGAGCACCGCTTTATGAAATTTATAGCGAAGAACTGAACAATGCAAAACAGGAATATTTATTGGCCTTGCAAAAGAAAGCAAGCCTGGGAAATTCAATTATTAATTTTGATGATGTAATTGCCGCTGCGAAAAATAAATTACTGCTTTGGGGCATGAGTGAACAGCAAATAAAAAATATAAACTCTGCTACAATATTAAATACCAGCACTACTTTTTACAGCACAGCTTCAGGATATGTTACAGAACTCAATTTACAGGAAGGCGATTATGTTTCTGAGGGAGGCACCATCGTTAAGCTTGCAGGGCTTTCCACGCTTTGGGTAGAAGCACAGGTATATGCTACGCAAATGACACAATTAAATAATGCAAAAGATGCTGTGGTAGAAATTCCGGATATTTCCGGGAAAAAGATTTCGGGTAAAATTTCTTTTGAAAACCCTGAATTAAATACTGCGACAAGAATAAATCTCATCAGGATAAGTATTCCAAATGAAAACAACCAACTTAAGCCCGGCATGGCAGCGTACATAACTGTAAAAACAGGCGGCACAAATGCGCTTGCATTACCATTGGATGCAGTTTTGAGAGATGGCAATATGGCCATGGTATGGCTGCAAACAAAACAAAATAATTTCAAAAGCGTAATGGTAGAAACCGGTTTAGAAAGCGGAAATATGATCCAAATAAAATCGGGCATTTACCCAAATGATATAGTGGTAACATCGGGCGCCTACTTATTACAAAGCGAATATATTTTCAGAAAAGGCGCAAGCCCAATGGCAGGCATGGATATGGGCGGAATGAAAATGTAGTATTCAATTGAATATAAATATTATCCATAATTGTATAATCCGGTCGGGCACTTTAAAACTAATTTTACCCGGTAAGAAAAATAATAAAGCAAAATGAAAACAATACAATTAAAGAGCAATATCATGTGTGGTTCCTGCATAGCGAAAGTTACCCCGGTACTAAATGAAACATTTGGTGAAACCAATTGGAAAGTAGATTTAAAAGACCCGAAACGAATGCTGACAGTTTCATCAGATATTGCTACAGAAAATGATGTAATAAAAGCGGTTGAAAAAGCAGGTTATAAGGCGGAAGAACTAAATGTAAACTAGCCATCAATTTAATATATAAAACAAGGAAAACGACCGTTAATATGGCGTTTTAAAATGTTTGCCAATTACTGGTAAAATTTTTTATTCTCCTATAAATCCCTCCTGCAATATATTTAAGGTTTAGCCTTCCTACCCTTCACATGATACCTTTTTTGTTCCCTATCTTTGCAATAAAAAAAACTGAATTTTCCTCCTCTATATAAAAAAATTCAATCCTTTTCACCCAAATTATATTGGAGAGAAATACTGGCAGCATTAATGATTTTGCTGGCATTTATTTTTTTTCGAAGCGAACGAAAAGAGTTAAACGACATTATCCCCAACATTGAAAATGCTGATATGCGCTGGTTGATGGCCGGCATAGCCGTAACTTTTCTTTATGTTCTTCTTCAAAGCGGCATGTATGTAAACAGCTTTTCTTCAATCGGCCTTCCATTAAAATGGGTGGATGCTATCGAACTGTTCCTGAAAAGAAATTTTCTTAGTATTTTTTTACCTGCGGGAGGTGTAAGCGCATTGGCTTTTACGCCAACACAATTAAGAAAAAGAGGATTTAATAAATCACAAATACACCAGGCAAGCGGATTATATGCCTTTGCCGGATTGTTCACCGTTTTCCTGGTTGGCTTCCCGGTAATTATTCTTTTTGCATTTTCAGCGAAGCAACATGTAGCAAGCGCATGGATTAGTTTAATCGGAGTTGTATTTATATTGGCAGGCATTTTCTGGATTGCAAAGTCGCTAAAAGTAAAAGGTAAATTATACCGGTTTATAGAAACTAAATTTCCCGCTACTGCTCCAGTAATAGATGAACTTTTAGCGGCTAATGTCAATAGCAAAAAATATGCAGGTACTATTTTATTTTCATCGGGTGTAGAGATCACCGGTATGTTTCACATTTTTATTGCCATGCTTGCTTTGGGGCTGCCTGCATCTTTTACCATCGCAGCTATTGCATACATTGTATCTGTATTATTAATGATAACGTCTCCTTTTTTACGCGGCCTTGGTGCAGTAGAAATATCCTTGGTTTATATATTGGAAATGTATGGCTACTCTACCATTGATGCATTATCGATAACCGTTTTATACCGGGTATTCGAATTCTGGCTGCCAATGCTTTTAGGAATTCTATCATTTGCATGGAGGGGAAGACATTTATTTATAAGGATTGTTCCGGCTCTGTTAATTTTCACATTGGGATTAATCAATATTATTTCTGTAGTTACGCCACCATTGCACCCCCGCTTAAAATTGATAAGAAAGTTTCTTCCGCTGGAAGCTATTAATGCATCCAATGTATTGGTGCTATTTATTGGATTAGCACTATTGATTACTTCAGCCTTCATGTTCAAAGGTTTAAAAAATGCATGGCGGTTAGCGCTTTTACTTTCTGTTTTATCGCTCATCGGCAACCTTACAAAAGCGTTGGATTATGAGGAAGCCATTTTTGCAGGAATAATAATTATTTTATTATTAATAAGTCGCAGCCAATACAGGATACGGAGCAGCCCCAAATGGATACGTCTTGGTTTACTTTCTGTTGCTATCATTTTTTTATCAGTTATGATCTTTGGATTTGTAAGCTTTTATTTTATTGATGTTAAACATTTTGGCATCGACTTTACCTGGCGGCAATCACTGGTAGATACCATGCAAATTTTTTTATTAGGTAGCACCAATAATTTACATCCCCTCACTCCTTTTGGCCATCAATTTATATTGCTGATCAATATACTTGGGTTTTTAAGTTGGGGCTTTCTTTTATTTACACTTATTAAACCTTTCTTAAAAATAGAACCTCCAAATGAGTCAGGCCGAGAAAGGGCAAATTTTTTGCTATCACAGTATGGAAATTCTTCTATAGATTATTTTAAAATATACAAGGATAAACTTTTGTTTTTTTCCGAACTGCACGATGCTTTCGTATCGTATCGCATTGCCAATGGTTTTGCCATCGTATTGGAAGAACCCGTATGTGCAGAAGAAAATAAAATGGAAGTACTGGCAGAATTTTATAAACAATGCAGCAAAATGGGATTAAGAACCGCTTTTTACCGGGTAGATGAAAACAGTATTTTATGGTTTGACCAGCTACGAAAACAAAAAATATTTATTGGACAGGAAGCTATATTGGATGCCCGGAATTTTACATTGGAAGGAAGGGATAAAAGGTCTTTACGCAACGCATTGAACAGCCTACAGAAAAAAGGATATATAACTACAATTCATAGAGCGCCACTTCAAAATGATCTGGTAATGGAGCTTAAAAAGATTTCTGATGAATGGCTGGTAGCTTTTGATAAAGAAGAACAGGTTTTTTCACAGGGAATGTTTGATGCAAAAGAAATAATACAACAGGATGTGATTACTATTGCTGATGCTGAAGGAAATATTGCAGCATTCCTGAATATTATACCGGATTATTCGCCTGAAGAATGTACTTACGATCTCATTAGAAAAACTGCTGATGCGCCGGGCGGATGTATGGATGCCCTCATCATTAAAATGGTGGAATATGCAAAAGAAAATGATAGGAAATATATCAATCTTGGGCTGGTACCTATGACTGGAATAACAGATCCCAACAGTCCTGCCGAGCAACTTATAAAATATGCGGGTGAAAAATTAAAGAGATTTAAACATTACCACGGCCTTCGTGATTTTAAAAGTAAATATGCAACCATATGGGCAGATAAATTCCTCGTATATGAAAATGATTACGACCTGCTGCAGTTACCTGCGGCTTTAAATAAAGTTATGCAACCCTGAAAATGATTTATGAATAAAAAAATAATCCTGCTGGCTATTTTATTATCACCAATAATATTTGTGTCAATTGCAAAAGCGCAAGACTTCCCGGCAAAGGAATGGGCATCATCAGCACACGATAAGCCTTTAATTTTTTACATAACCGGCGATGGTGGCTTTAATAATTTCTCTACCGATTTGTGTGAATCTCTTCAAAAGAAGGGATATGATGTGATTGCATTAAATGCAAAATCCTATTTCTGGGATAAAAAAACACCGGAACAAACCGCAGGTGATGTAAATAATTATTTAAGCAAAAAACTTACCGGCAGAAAAAACCAACAAATTGTACTGATTGGATATTCTTTTGGGGCCGATGTGTTGCCATTTGTGATCAACAGGCTTTCAAAAAACATTCATGATAAAATATTGATTTCTTTTCTCATGGCTTCATCAGGAACTACAGATTTTGAAATACATTGGTCTGATATTTTTGGTGGAAATAAAAAAAGAAGTATGGATGTGGTTACAGAGATTAATAAACTTGTAAATGATAAAATTGTAATTATCAGCGGCAGCGATGATGGTAACCTCGCAATAAATAAAATTACTTTAAAAAAATACACCCATGAAATACTTCCCGGCGGCCATCATTTTGATGGTGACACAGAAGAAATTACCAAGGTGATACTTAAGCATATTGATTGAGAATTACATTTTTCATTTTCATAGATTTGGAAGAAGACCACCCAGGTAGAATTACATTGAGTTGACCTATCTGATGTAAAGATTAATGATTAATTTTCTTCTGTTGCGTAGGCCGGCCTTACAGCCCAACTTCTATTTTTTTTATTTGCAATCAACATCCACCATACAAAAAAAGTAGTAATAGCCAGTTTTAAAATATTCATACTCCATGCTGGTAAATATCCCGTTAGATTAACAAGGATGCCATTGCTTTCCAAATTGCTGAAGCCAAATAATTGCGGTAACCTGAACCAATAATAACATGACACAGCTGCTGCCGCAAACAAACTCATAATTAATCTCTTATTATTTTTAAAACGGCTTTTCAAAATAAGGTATAAAAATAATGTTACCAATCCTCCTAATAAAGGATACTCATAAACAGTGTAATAATTATGTAATGCAAAACTTGCAGTATAATCAGGCACCTGGTACCATCCCCAAATATATCCGGGAAAAGCGCCTATCAACAGGGCTTCAAACAATTTGGATCTATTTGACTTTAAAGCCATAGGTGTGAAATTTTTTGTTGAGTCCGGGCAGGGAACAGAGCATTTTACACAGGTATTACAATGGACATTCGGCAGAGAAAACCCAACTCCTGAACCATACAATTTTTCTACCGGGTGAACGGGACATAAGCCAGAACACCATCCACTTTTACTTTCAAAAATCAATCCTGCGCTAAAGGCAATAAGGCTAAGTGAAATGATAATGATTGCCGTAGCCTGGCCACTTATATTAAATATTACATGTCGTAATGGTATTATTAAAAGAAGACCAATCAATCCAAGTAAATTCAGGGTTTGTTGCTGACTGAGCGTTAATTTTTTCTTTTGTGAAATTCCTAACCGGTCGGGAATCATTGCCGTGGTTGCCAGTGGACAAATATTTCGCCAAATACCGGTACCAATTACCAATATTGCAGGCGCCGCAGGGATCAGAATATTCCAAAAAAGGATTATTCCTAAAGTCGGCAAAAACATCATAATCAACAGCAGCGCAATGCCTGCAAACCAAAAAAGAATTTGAACAATTTTCCAGAATAAAAGGGAAGGAGTTGATGTAGGAGAAATTAAAAACCTTGCAGTTTTTTCCATACGGCAGTTTTTTTTTGTGAAAGTATTTGAAGCCAAAAAAAGAAAACATGATTGTTACCAATAATTCACATGATTAAAATCATCTGGGGCAGAAACCTTGAGTGCAGGAATTATATTTAATTTTTACCCTGATTAAAAAAACCCATTCCTGTAATTATTTATGCTGTTATAATCAGCAGCATCTTGTACATGGCTTACCTGCTGAGTTTTTATTGGGCCAAACCTGCTTCTATCTATCTTTTAACAGGAGGTATTTCATTTATTCTTTCCGACAGTATTTTGGCATTTAATAAATTTTATCAGCCGGTTCCTATGTCCAGCCTCTTAATAATGGCCACTTATTTATATGCACAATGGGCTTTGGTGAAGAGTTGTATAAAGTGAAGTGATAGAATTTTCTGCTGTATCAGTTTAGATGATTAACTCTCTTGTACAAGTAATGCCGCATTTAACCATAACTGTTATGTTTATGAAAGCATGCTTTATTTGTCCTGAGTTTTGAAAACCCAGGACAGCAGCTTATTTTTATTTAAACATTCTAAGGAAATCTTGGTGGATTATAAATAATATGGAGTGAAAAATAAAAAATTGAAATATGAATCACCTTTCAAAAAATAAATATTGCAGTAACAATATTAAATTATTTTGAATCAATGGATTATGAACAGGACTTCGCTACCGTTAACCTTATCCTTGAAACATCTTTCGAAACAAGGGGTGTTGATGCTTTTGTGCTATCACTAATTAAAGCTGAGAAACAAATTAGAAGAGTGTTTACATTCCTGATTTTCCAAAATCCTGCCTTTACTAGCAAAGATTATTGGAGTTTACGAGAAACACTTGCTAATAATAAAAG
>DATCMY010000195.1:0-17503 GCA_036565505.1 Hanamia sp. | reverse complement strand
GCTTTAAGTCAAGAAGAATTGATTTAAGAGTTGTACGTTTTTTATCAGGGAATAATATCAATGCACAAGCTTTTTTATCATTGGATAGGTATATAGCCCCAAATAGTGAGCATATTGCAAATGAATAATCCATTAATACCCGAATACGCTGAATTCTTTTATCATCCTGTTTAACAATGTAATTAACACTTTGGTTATCGTCGAAAGATTGGGCAAGTAGATTTACTACTAAAGCCCTGTCGTTTGGATTTGCATTAATCATAATTGGTTTTATACTATTTAGAAAAGGACATAATCAAAAAGCGTTCCGATAAAATATGATAATTGATTATTAAGGTGTACATTAAGCTACCTGTTATTATGCAACCATCACGGCAAATCTTTTCGGTTTGGCCTAACTTATTTGAAAGAAAAATAAGAAACAATCCATTATAATATATAATTTGCGCTTATCTAAATGCAAGCATCTCGCTTGCTATTGTGATAAGGTTTAGGTTGAAAGTCCCCGGCAGCGAGTGTTAGGGACTTTCTTATTTAATATGCCTTTTGTTTGCTATAGTAAATTCCTACAACACCTCTAATTGGCTGTTAAATCCAGCACTTAAGTTAGACGTAATCTTATAATGAATGGTAAAAGGTTCAAAAGATTTAGCAAAGAAATAAGATGGGGTAGCCATAGCTTCTCCTGGTCTTAATGCGGGAAACTTACATTCATGTGCTGTTATTCCCTCAATATCATGTAAATATTCATAATCAAAAATTGTTGCCAAAACTCTTTTTAAAAGACTTTTCCGGTATTCCCGGCTATCATCAAAAAGCGATGCAGGGACCATAGTAGAAGTATCTACAGGTCTGTCAGATCGCAACTCATAATCTTTGACCAATGAATCTTTGTAATGCCTAAAAAAGAACTCAAATTCTCCATTTTCAACGGCAGCCAGTTTCAGGTTGTCCCGATATTCGGGGTATGGGAAATTTTCAATCGTTAGAAATTCCAGGGTTTCAGGGAAATTTAAACGGACTTCCACGGCATCGTTCATAAGTTCACCTTGATTTTGGACTATGATAGGTAGTATCCTGTATTCCCGAAGTTGATCCCAACAATATTTTAAGTCTTTTAGTTCCATTAATTCAAACCTGAGTTCATCGATCAGCCGCCGTTTTTCTTCTTCTTCAGCCGTTCCTGAATAATGCGGAGTTTCAAAATAGGCCAGCATATGGGCTTTCTTATTTGTTCTTTTAAGATTGCCTATGTTAAAGAAATCTTTGGGTATGTCATGATTCAGCAATTCCTTTGCCGATTCAGATATGGATTCCATATCAAAAGCGGTAAAACCAGGAAAATCACCCGTTAGGGAAGATGACAAGGAAACGAATGGGGCTATACGAAAAGGGTTGTCGTATTCCGGTTGGATTGGAAAGTTATTGGATAATTTGATTTTATCAACGGTATGATAAACGTCGTGCATTGCAGCTAACCTTTTCTTGAAGAAAGCTAACTCGAATATATCTGGGAGTTTAAAGACTTCCCTAAGCTTTTCATTAAAGGGCAATATCCCGCTGAGGTAGAACGATAAAGAAAGCCTATTTTCCTTAGTATCTTTTGTTTTGAGTTGGTCAGGGTAGTTAAATTCAATCCATTCCAACAGGTTCTTTTCAAATTCAGCTTTCGTTAAGTTTCTGCCGTCATTAGCAAAGCGGATAAATTGAGCCGTAAGACCTACTGCAATTAATTTAACGGTTGCATGATTAACAACAAAATGGCGGGCGGACAAAAATTCGTGAACTTTGGAAATGATGGCATCATCCAATATGGAAACATCCAGCGTTTTAAGCTGAATATCTATTTGATCTATAAATGTGAATAGTTTTTGATGATTTGTTTCAAATTTAGTTTGTGGCTGTTTTTTAAAATCGTTAAAAAAGGTTTTGGCATTGGCTGTAAAAGTTCCGATTAAAACTAACTGGTATGCCTTAGCCGCAGGATTAGCCTCGGTCAATTCTTTTAAAATATTTAAGACAGGTGTTTTATCAAAGTTATTGATCGAAGACTTTACCTGACATACTGTTTTAAGGTGGCCGCTATCAGTCCAGACAATATCAACTTTTTGCTGGTCTTCTTTCGGTTCTATAGAAACAGCTACCCAGTCCGAAGTATTCAAACTATTCAGTACTGCTATAATTGCCTGCAATAAATACCCTCTGTTACCTTCCTGGCCTCCCATATAAACTACTTTAAAAAACTGTTATTTTATTTGAAATCATCCAGGCTAATATCTTCAATATTTTTTGCCACTAATTTTGCCCCGGATTTTTCACAAAATGCAAAAGTTTTTTCATGGGGGTATGGGTCAACTACAAAGAGTTGATTATCGCCGTTAAAGTATTTTTCAATAAGATTATTAATCTCACTATCCCCGCATCCATAGCCTACTAAAATTAACATATGGGAGTTGCTCAAGTTTTGCTCAAAATGCTGGAAGACCTTTTCATAATACCACGGCTCTCTGTATCTTAAAATTTTAGAAGTTGTACCTGAAAGAAAATCAGAATGATAGTTGATCCAATCATTGACATATACAGGTTGGCCTTTTTCATCGGCAATTTCTTTATAGAGGCCATCCGTACCTATTCCTGGCTTAATTTTTATATAGGTGTCTATTCCAAAATTTTCCAAATGAAAGGGATATTGATCAATACTGCCATGTAATTTATACAAACAAAAATTCTTCTCATATAAATTGGCGAAAAATGGCAGTCTAACTTTAAATCTTTCCTGAAAGTCACCATAATAAGGAGAACCTAATTCCTGAAATCCGTCATCTAACTCACCTTGAAGCCAGTCTGAACTTTTGAAAATTTCAAAAAACAAATCATGATTTAAAGTGTGAATATGAATCTTGCTATCGCTGCCCCATTGCTTCAGGCAATTCAGAAAGCCACTATAACCAGGATAAATCGGGCCGCCATAATGTATAGGGTCATAAAACTTTTTCCCCTCGCGATCTACCAAGAAACCTGCAATCAACTGATTATAAATATTGTCCAGTTCCCTTAATAAATTGACATTATCTACTTCACATCGATATTGTTGTCTAAACCCATCACAAAAATTTAGAAAAGCTGGGTCTGGTTCTTTACTGCCTGCCATCTTTTTATAGAAGTCATAAAATTCCTCATAATTAAAAGGTTGTAAACAATTATAGAATTCAATGCAGGCCAGTGTAAACATTTTATAAGTACGGTAGTCGCTGTACCAAAACGGATCTTCCTGACCTTCTGTTAGCCAAGCAACACTTCCGGCGGTCGATACACAGAAATCAGATGCCTTTAGATCCATTAGTTTTTGATTTAACTGAACGGCAGTGGGGTAACCCTGATTTACAGAAAAACCGGCACCCAATAAAAGTGATAATTCCCGCATGAATGTTATTTGCTTAGTTATTAATTAGTTAAACAAACATAACAAAACTTTCCCTTTGAGGGTGGCGGATTCTACCGATGCACGGTAAATCGTCGAGGAACTAAACGTGTTGGTTACGGAAGTTCAGCGTTCGGAGAAGTGGCAACCAAAGAATAAATAGCTTTCTATTGTTGTTTCATTTCCGCAATACGCGTATCATATCTTAACTTTACGCTTTACGAAAGACAGCATAATGAATTCAGTAAAAACTAATCTCGAATTTTACCTGCCAGCATTAATAGAATTAATCGATTTCAGTGATTTTCCGTGGGGCAAAATAGATCAATCCTTTTCTAAGAAATGGGAGCAACGAACGTTAGAGAGCAATGGTGAAAAAATGCTTATCGAAGCCTCGATTTACGATATTATCATTGAAACAAAAAAAGGAAAACGACAAGCCATCGGGCTATTGGATTTCTTAAATAAGCTATTTGAGGAATTGAACGGTAATTTAATACTATCGGAAAAAGTGTTGGTACGCAGCAATGCTAAATCTATGCTCAAAGCCTTTGATAGCAGATACTTGAATTTTGTAGGTGAAATGGGTGTGTTGAATAATATGATTAAATCAGGAACTTACCGACTGAGTGGTATCGAACATAAACTACCTAATGGCAAGTCGGTCGATTTTAAATTGACCCAAACCATAAAAAATGAAGAAATATTGGTTGAAATTGTCAATATTCATTTAGATGCAGAAAGAGTTGAGGGCAATGCCGAAGCTATTGAAAGATTCTTAGCCCATAAGCTGACTGCTAAAATGGCGGATAAAAAGCAAAAGCTTGTGGAAGATGTTGCAATCTACCTGATACCTGTGCTTTGGGGTGGTTGGGAGGATATACAGGTTTATAGTGATTATTTTAAAAACAATCAATTAGCATTACCTTTTACCTTAGAACCAGTCGCTTACCTACAATATAATGATGGAGCAAATTACTTCGAGCATCATTTTAAAACCGTCAGCCACTTATTTGATCGGGAAATAAAAAAAAGTGAAAATTAATTGATTGCTTTTTAACTACTGAAGTATTTATAAGTATGGAACAAATAACATACACCCCACTCGCCATCGAATTAGATTTTGTGGCTATTATTGACTGCCTATCAGACGATGAGCGGACTAAATACCAAATTACCAGTCAACTTGAACAGGATTTAAAAGCAAAAGATATAGGATACGTCACTTGCCTATGCAAAGACAAAGTACGAGTTATAAAATTCTTAACTGAACTATTAGTGAAAGCAAAGGAAGGTCATAAATTTTGCATCAACTTTGTTTCACATGGAAATGAAGATTGTATTGGGTTCAAGCCGAGCAGAGAAAGCCTTAATTGGGATGAACTTTCGACCCTTTTAGAAACTATTAATGTAACGTTGGAAGGAAATTTATTGCTAAATATAATGTCCTGTTTTGGGTTAAATGGAATTAAAATCAATGATTTTAAAAAAAAACTATTTCCCTGTTACGGAGTTATCGGTAGCGCCAATAATCTAAAAATGCCCGACGCAAAATCTATCAACAAAAAGTTCTACCATAAGCTTTTTGACCGTGTGGAAATCAATGCTATCATACCTGAAATACAGGCAGAAGTTGAAATCGAAACCGGCAGGAAAAATGTGATTTATTGTATTACAAGTCAAGGGTATGAGTTCATTCAGAAAAACAAAGCCAAATAGCCAGTTACATTGAAATTGACTGTGATGCTAATGAAGAACCGTCTTGATCTTGTTGAATTGGTGACGGTTCTTTATTATCTTCATCTACAGGCGTCTTTGCATCTATATTTTTCAATTCTTTTTCAAATAGTTCCTGTATATCCTGTTTAATTCTTAAATAATTTTCTTGTATGTCTTCTTCAGTTACTTTCGCAATAACAGGAATAGGCTTATAATTATCTTCTTCGACCTTAATAGCCGCGTGGTCGTTCTGTATCTCGCTGTGAAATACTTTAAGTTGTATCTTACAATCGGGGTTATCCGCCACAATCCCCACAAACTCCCCTGATGATAAGGCCGCAATCTTGGCGGCTGGTATTGCATAATCCAGTTGGGTAGCTTTAGTAGTGGATGTATCACTGCTGTTAATGGTCATGCTGCTCTTATCTTGCACTATCTTTCCAAAGTTGTCCGATAAGGTTTTCGCTGTATGCCCTGTAACCTGCCCGCTAATAACATTGCCGATTATGCCGGTAATTACATCCGACTGTTCTGCTCCGTAATCCTTTTTAAGCTGGCTAAAATCCTGTACTGCTAAGGTGGTGGCTACTTTATTGCTACGGGCTGTTGCGATGAGGCTGTCAATATTATTGAAATAAATGGTCGGAAACTCGTCAAATACCAAACTGCATTTCTGCTGATCTTTCCGGTTTACCAGTTTAATCATGCGGGAGATATAAAGTGATAGTACCGCCCCATATATTTGTAACTTCTGTGGGTTATTACCAATGCTGACTATCTTGGGTTCTTTTGGGTTGTTTACGTCCAGCGTAAAATCATTGCCGGAAAGAACGTAATACAATTGTGGCGAAGATAAACGCGCTAAGCCAATCTTGGCACCGGCGATCTGTCCCTCTAATTGTGCCATTGCCTTGTTATGATAAGCGGAAATAAAGGGATTTATCAATACTTTTATTTCTTCCTGTTGCTCCAATATGGCAAAAAGGTGGTCATAATTAGCCTGCATTAGTTCTATTACATGCGGTAGGGTACAATATTTACCGTCCTGATATTTTCTTAAATACCAAATAATAGCCGTTAAAAAGTTTATCGGGCTTTCTACGAAGAAGTCCCCCTGCTTTTTAATCCACTCCCTGTTTAGTCCTAACATAATAGTACGGCTGGCCTCTGTAGCATCGGTTATATCTTCCATGCTTTGGGGATCGAGCGGGTTGCAGCGATGGGTACGGTTCAGGTCGTCAAAATTGATCACATAAAAGGCTGGTTTAATCTGATAATTCTTACTGTATTTCAACAGCTTGTTATAAGCTATTTTAGTCAAATCATCATATTTAAAGTCATAGAGGAATAAAGTAAACCCTTTTTTAATATGCTGGTCAATGATATGGCGAATGACAAAATAACTTTTACCGGCTCCCGGCGTTCCGGCAACCAATATACCCCGGAAAGGGTTTATAAAATTTATCCAGCTTTTGCGCTGCTTGCCTTTTAAATTGTAAACAGCAGGCAGGTTAACGGAATATTCGTTGTCCAGTAATCTTTCCTCCTGGGGAAAGGTTTCATTGTCGGTATTGAAAATGTCCTTATTCAATTTGTCTTTCAGTAAGCGTGATAAATAAGTGCCGCCTGTCAGGATAAGTAAATAGCCTATTCCGGTGAGTACCATATAGAAAATGGCAATTATTGCAGTTGATGTATGCAAATAAAAGCATAACACACTGATGAAGTAGATTAACAGTCCCGTAATTAAATAGGCTGTAATAATCCGGTAATTAATTTTTTCATCTTTTTTGCCCTTAACGCCAACTAATGAAATGATTAAAAACAGCAACGCCGCCAGTTTGGGTTTCCAAATATTGCTGAACAAGCCTGTTTTGGCAATGTTGCCAATTATACGGTCGGTTATCCCTGCCGTCCAATTCCAGTGACTAAACGCCTGGTAACAGCATATATAAAAATGTATTGCCAAAATAAAGATGCTGATCAGTCTTGTAAAGTCGATGATCTTGCGTAACCCCTGTGTATCTTCTCCCGTTTGCATAATGTTAATTTATAATGATTGTTGCTGGTCTTGTTGCTGGTCGTTAGTTTTCTTCTTTTTCTTCTTGCGCGTTATCGCTGGTGCGCTGTCAGGTGCGGTTTTACCGAATAAGCCTTTAAGAAATTGTGTAGGTTCCGGCACTTTCAGGTAGGTTTTAAGTTGTGCCAAATCAGCCTTTTTGCCTGGTTCCTGTTGCAATTTTTCAGACGGTCGTAATTTCTGTGCTTCTTCCTGGCTTTTCTTTTCTGCATGAAGTGCCATCCTTTCCTCCAGGTTACCTTTCTTTTGTGTATTTGCATAGCGAAAAGTTTCCGTTAAACCACGCTCAAAATCGAACAGCGCATCAAATAACCTTTCCCCGGATGATTTAAAGGCCGAACGGTCAAATTGGCCCATCTTTTTCGAGTGTTCTGCATTTGTGCCTCTTGATTTATTCATAGGACTTAGTTTGATCTTATTGGTAGCATCCTTGCGGCTGACGATTACTTGTATGTGCATTTGTTCGCCATCTTTTCGTTCACCCCGTTTTCTGATACCCTGTTTTACTTCAGGGTCCTTGTGGCTGTAATAGCGGTGGTTTTCCACTTTTCCAAACCAAAGCAGGTCTTTGCCACTTTCTATTCCAGGACGTTTAAAGTTTTTCGCGTATTCATCCATTACTGATGTTGCATACGCTTTCAGTTGTTCCTTTGCACCGTCTTCCCCGTATTTTTCTTTCAGAAAAGCGATCTCCTTTTGGCTGGGGCTAATGTTGATCAAAAAGAATTTCGAATCAGGTTTACTTAGTTTCGCAATGTTGTTGTCTATTGCCTGCCTGGCTTTATCAGATGATATTTTATGCTCCTGTTGATTAAACCACTGTTCCGGCTGCTTTTTCAGATCCATGCGATTTTCCTTTTCTAAGTAATGCACCAGGCCGCTGCTGCTTCCTTTATTATCGGCGGTTTCGCTATCGGTTATATTAATATACATTGATTTGAAATTTAAAGTTTAGCCACCATTTGCCTGGCTTCCTGTGCCAGTTCCTCTTTTTCTTTAACCGATGTTGTAAAGCCGAAACTTTCCCGCGCTTTGACATATTGATTTAGAATATGTTGGAATTTGAGTTTAAGGCTTTCTTTGGTTTCCAGCTTTTCCGCAATTGTTTTCATTAGCCGCTCCGTTGTCGCTAATTTTTCGACCTGTGCCTGCTGATTATTCAGTAAGTCCTTATTAGCTTTCAAAACCTGCCCATTAAAGCAGTCCAGTATTTTGATTTGAGATTGTACCATGCGGTCAACTTCAGTTTTGACCGGGATTAGTATTTTTTCTTCCTGCGCCCGGATGAATCGGATATAGGTATCATGATTTTTAACGAGCGTGTTTTTAAGTATCTCGTCATTAATATCTGTGGGGTCTTTTTTGGTACGATGGAAATATTCTACCATCTGTTCAAAGAATACCTGCTTTCCCCGTCCAAATTTTTCGGCAAGTTTTCCGAGCTTTTCACCTGTATCATCCGAAAAGCGTAGCGTTTTGGTATTATTATCTTTGGTGCTCATTTTTGTACTGAATTATAACTTGACTTATAATGTTTTCGGGCTTTGCGGTAGCCCTGGGGCATCAACTTATACCCGGAGTATAAGTCAAACCCCCGTAGCGATAGCGTAGGGCAAGCAAAGTAGGGCTCTGCCCAACTTCCGCTTGCTCCATTTTTTTTCAAAAATGGACGCGGTTAAAACTCCAAACGATGCTGCGCATCGTGGCCTTTTACTGGCTGTAATTTCTCATTACCTGCTCCGATGAGGACGGCGTTAGTCCATTTTGGATTGCCGCTTCCGTTGAGGCCAACGGTTACCAACAGGACAGAATCAAATGGCAGGAAGCGGACGGCTGCGCCTCCCGCCATGTAATCTTCCGCCTTGTTTCGGTAGGCTGTAAGCCTGAAATGTTGCCCTGAAACAAGGGCCGTCAGATAGCAGTTAATGGCGACTTGTTTTTTCGACCAGATCATAAAGTCCAGTTTGGCTTCGTATTCGCCTACCGGCACATCCTCCGTTGTCCAGGAATAATTGCGCGGCTCATAACCCGCTTCTAAAGCGGGATAGAAACCCAATACAGTTGTCTCTTTCATAATTGTTTATTTATTAGAGGTAAGTGATACCATGCTTGCCCGGTATGGGTCATAGGATGGCTGATAGATGATATAACCGTATGCTACCAGTTCCCGGATACATTTATGATAGGTGGCAACGGATTTGATCCGTGAAAAACGCATCAATTTTTTCCGGCTGACCTTAAAAAAAGTATCAGAAGCATCGCCGGGACTGTAATAAAACATAGAGGTAAACAGACTGATATGGGATGGCAGCAAACGGTTGTCATTTGATGCTTTACGTAGAAACTGTTCTATTGGAAAGGATAGTTTCATCTGATTATCTTTTAGAGGTGTTTCCTTCAAATAACCGGGTGATGTCGTCCTGATTATAATAAAGCAGGCTGCCGACCTTACTATGAGCTATCGTGCCATTAATGCGCAGGTTCTGTAGTGTTCCCGCTGAAATCTTTAATAGCTTCCTTACTTCGGCGCTTTTTAACCATTTTTTACCGGCTTGCTCTATTGTAGAATTGATGCCCAACTTGCGCAGTTCTGCGAACAATTCAGTTTTGAAGTGTTCGAGGTCTTCTTTTGTGATTAAATCTAATGAAGTCATAATTTCCTTTATTTTGCATGATGCAGTAGTTGTCTGCTTTATTTATGCAAATGAAAGGAGAGCCAGAAAGGGGATTTGGGTCATTTAGGGGTATCCCTGAAATAATTTTTAAATTAACGAGTAAGCTTAAATTAAAGGAAAGATTTTTAAACACAAAGTGGCATTACAATTATTTGACTGATAAAGAAAAAATGAAACTATTATCATCTAAAACCTTCAGTATCCTGTTAATAAATACCATAACATTGAATAAATAAAAAACACTAAGTTTACTCTCCATATTATTTATACGTGATAACTCAAATTCAAACTCCAGCATTTTTTTTAGAAGGCAAAGAATTAAAAAACAATTGGGTTGTTAAAAGTGCGGTACAAAAAACACCAATAAGCACAGGTGGAAACTTTTCATACTCATATCATGTCGAAAATTCCATAACTGGCGAAAAAGCGTTTTTAAAGGCTTTAGATTTTTCCCGTGCATTACACGCCGAAGACCCATTAAAAGCGATGTCAAAACTTACTCAGATATTTAATTTTGAGCAAAGCATTCTGGAAATATGTCAGAATAAGAAATTAAGTCGTATTATCACTATTGTTGAGGCCGGGAACATCCCGCCTGAACCTAATAGTTCGGTTCCCGTGCCGTATATTATAATGGAATTGGCCGATGGCGATATTTACTCTCAACTTGATTTCACTGGCTCAATAAACCATATTTTAAACTTAACGATCTTGCACAGTATTTCTGTAGCCTTATTTCAGCTACACAATGTTGGTATATCGCATCAGGATGTAAAACCTTCCAATGTTTTAGTACTAAAGAAAAAAATACATAAACTTGGAGATTTAGGCCGCGCGGATGTAAGGGGTGAAGTAACTCCTTTTGGAATGTTGGCGTTTGCTGGTGATCCATCCTATGCACCTCCCGAAGCACTTTATAAATCTGTTCAATCTGATTGGGTTTTTAGACGAGTGGCAAGTGATGCTTACCAATTAGGAAGCATGATCGTTTTTTTGTACACACAGATGAGCATGACCACCGTAATGAAGCAATTTGTTAATCCAGAGCATAATTGGAATAATTGGTCTCAAACTTATAGAGAAGTACTTCCTTATCTTTATGTGGCTTTAGAACAATCAGTCGAGTATTTTAAACATCACGTTGACGACAATGAATTGGGAGAATCATTAGCTGATTTGGTTTATCAACTTTGTGATCCTAACCCACTAAAGCGTGGGCATCCAAAAACAATTCACGGTAAAAATAGTACTATCAGCTTAGAACGTTATATCTCAACTTTCGATAGACTAATGAGAAAGTTTGAAATAAAACTATTATTAAATAAGAAATAGTCCATGTCGGCGTCATTATTAAATAATACAACGAGAAATGTTATTCCAAGGTGGCGGGGATTTAACGAAACATTGAGTTTAGGTGAACTTTCTCCCATAAGTGATCCTAATTTTGTAACCAATACTGATTTCATAAATTCAACTCAACATCAGCAAAAAATTTTTGATTGGAAAATAAACAAGACAATAAGTAACGCTATTGAATTACTTAATTCATCCTATATAGTTGATGATCAGGAAAACTTGTCCGAAACAGCAAGCTTTTTAAAATCCGGCCAACTTAACATTGCACCCTCTATAAGACATTTTTCCAATAAAATATTATTAATTAACCCTTTGAAGGTTGAACCAGAACCTAATACCAGCTTCGAAAATTTTGATTCGATAATCGGGGGACTAATTAAGAAATTCAGGCAATCAGTATCAATAAATCAAAATAACCCTATTAGTTGGTTAGAACTTGCAAGGCTATACCTGATTATAGGAAAGGAAAAAGCTGCTGAAAGGTGCATTTTTGTTGGCCTCCAATTGGCCCCTGACAACAGATACGTAAGCCGGGTTGTTTCCCGATACTTTACACATTATGGTGATTTAAAAATGGCGCGTAAAGTATTAAAGCTTAATACTGCTTTTTCATTAGATCCCTGGCTTATTAGCGCCGATATCGGTATTTCGACACTTTACAATAAAAGCTCGTTTCACATTAAGCGGGGTACAGAGTTAATTAATTCCAAAAATTATTCGGCTTATGACTTAAATGAGTTGTTTTCCGCGTTGGCTACGCAAGAACTACATGCTGGAAGTGTCAAAAACTCTCGTAAACTTTATAATGATTCACTTATAAATCCTAATGACAATTCATTGGCTCAGGCAGTTTGGGCAAAATCACAAATAACCGATCTGAATTTAACTCAATCAACTTTTGAGAAAGTTTCACATATATCTGAAGCTAAGGCTTATTTTTATTTTAACAGTAAAAAATGGAATCAAGCATATTCTAATACGATTCAATGGTTTATAGATCAACCGTTTTCACGTGATCCAGCAGGGTTCGGCTCTTTTATTGCAAGTTCAATACTTGAAAAATATGATGATGCCATTAAAATTTCACAGTACGGTTTAAAAGCTACCCCTGGCGATTTCACTTTAATGAACAACCTTGCCTATTCATATCTTAAAAAAAATGATACAGCAACCGCACACAGCATAATTAATAAAATTAACCCGCAAGCGTTAAATGACCGTGAAAAGGTTATTTATTCGGCGACAAAAGGTTTATTGATGTATAAATTGGGTCATACTGAAACTGGCGAGAAATTATATAATGAAGCCAGTCAATTTGCTGACAAAATCAAGGATAAAAAATTAAAGCTGCTGGCTGATTTCAACCACTTGAGCATTCAATTAGAAAGTGAGGGGTTTCCAGCCTATCAACTATCCAAAATTGACCGCATAAGTGAAGAAATGAAGGGTGTTAAAGAAGAATATTTAAACACTTTAGTTGAAAATTTAAAGAAACGTATTTCCCTATTTAAGAATGGCTAATTCGATGAATTAATTATAATACTTGTTCTTGTTCTTATTTTTTCTCCTTTAGGAAATATAAAAACGAAAGCATTATAGCCATTACAAAAGAAATGATAGTCGCAAGCAATAGATTCATCATTGGTAATAACGGTCATTTCGCTTTTTAAAAATTTACGATTCGCGGAATAATCCTGAACAAATGGAATTTCAGTTGATAATTCCGTTCCCCAGTCTAACGAGCCAAAATCCCTTGTAAAAGAAGGTGATTGAAAATAATTCCTTACAGTAAATTTAGGAAGTCCAAAAGAATGAGTACTTTCTTTGTTAAGCACTATTAAAGAACACCTTTTATTTGATTGTTCTACATATCTTCTTATCGCCGCATGAATTGATGAGCCAAATACTTTTGCTAACTGCATTGCGGAAGCCAATTCAAGGGGTAGCAAGTCCATTTGGTCATTAAATAGACTTAATTGGAACAATGAAGCAGAAGCAAAAAGATTTGCCTCAGCTTCGAATTCATCTTTAATATCGGGGTCTAATGTTTCGTCATCATCAAGATAATCGTAAAGCTTGCCTTGCCAGGTACACAATTCATGCCCGGCCTCATGTAATTTGACAAATCTTTTCTTCTGTTCCAGCTGTGTTAAATCAAGGTAAATCACCTTTTCTCTACGATCTAAAACACCTCGTACTTTGGTTACACCTTTAGTAATACCTCTTTTTATGAACAATCCTGATTTAGCAAAAAAATTACTTGGTATCTGACTTAAATCAACTCCTGAATTAACTCGCAACTCTGCGTATTTTAAAATTTTATCAACTGGTGTAGGAAAAACGCCCAAAGATTTACTTTTTGATAAGACATCGAAAACAATATTTTCTACATCCTTTTTCTTTCTATCATTTATCATCTTTTTGTTGATACCGTAAAAATTTTAAATATTCAATAAGTCGCACTTCCTCATCGGCTGTTAAGTTTTCTGATGAAAATGCAAAGTGTCCTTCCGTTTTAGATGAGTCCCTTTTCTTTTCCACAATTCCGGCCGCAACCATCAAATCATCAAAATTAATATTAAAAAGTTCTGATAACTTATATAGTGTATTTGCTGAGGGCTTCTTTATTTTATCATTTTCCAATTGACTTAAATAAGCATTAGATACCCCGGATTGTATTTCTACTTCTCTTAAAGAAAGCCGTCTTAACTCCCTGGCTTCCTTTAAAATTTTTCCTATTGTCTTTTCCATAGCTTAAAGTTTTATGGGTACAAAACTAAATAATCTAAATTTAATAAGCAAGTGCTAAATAAATATATAATTTATCAAGCACATGCTAAATTATTCTAATTGATAATCAAGCATTTGCTAATTATATCAAATATTTACTTAGCAAACGCTTGTTATATCAAGCGTTTGTTATATATTTGTAGCATAATTAATTTAAATATGGAAAATCCAAATAAAGGAGCAGGCTTTTCAACTGCTGACAAAGAATTGCAAATCACCATTGAGGATAAGCTTTATGGATGGGATCGGCAATACATTACCGGTAAAGAAGTGAAGTTACTTGGCGGCCTTCCGGCTGATAGCGAACTTTTTCTAACCGTTTCAGAACCGTGGAAAGATGAACCCATTGAAAATGAAGAAGAAGTTGACTTGGCCCGTCCTGGAATTGAAGGTTTCTACGTTAAGAAGAAACTCGAATTTATTATTAATGGGAAAAGCTTCGAAACAGACCGTCAATATATTTTAGAATCTGAAATTCGGCGATTAGGGTATATAAGTGAAGATTTTGATATATTTCTATCTATTCACGGTCCGTATGAAGATGAACTTATCAAAGAGAATGAACGGGTGGATTTGGCAAGGCCGGGTGTGGAGCATTTCTATTCAAAAGAGAAGCCGGTCGAATTTATTATTATAGTAAACACAAGGGATAAGGATTGGAAAGAAAAGACCATATCCTTTGAGCAAGTGGTGGTACTGGCTTATGGCAGCTACGACCCAAACCCAAACAAGGGATATACGGTTACTTATTGCAGAGGCCATGAACCAAAGCCTGAAGGTACTATGATTAAAGGTTCGGTTGTTAGAGTAAAAAACAAAATGGTATTCGATGTCTCAGCAACTGATAAATCATAGTCCTGACCTTAAACGTCTTAGAGACGAAGGCTATGAAATAGAGTTATGTGGCGGATATTTACTTATCCACCACGTACCCTATTTGAACAACAAAAAGGAAATAAATTTTGGAACATTGATTTGTGTTCTTACCTTAAGTAACAATACCACTACCGGTAAGCCGCATGATCATATAATTTATTTCAAAGGTGAAATTCCTTGCGATAATGAAGGCAATACCATTAGTGCTATATACCACAGTAGTCCGGTAGCTAAGGAATTAAGCAAAGGCGTTGCAATTGATCACTTGTTTTCAAATAAACCTGTAGCCGGTTATCCTGATTACTATGAAAAAGTTAAAAGGTATGCTGATCTTACTTCCGCTCCCGCCAAATATCTGAATGATAGCTTAACGGAGAAAACGTTCAGGGCAATAGCCGCAAAGGACGATGAATCTGTATTTTACTATATTGATACTAATTCGAGCAGGGCGAATATCGATCGGATTAATTCAAAATTTAATGGACAGAAGATCGCGATTGTAGGATTGGGTGGTACTGGTGCATATATTTTGGATTTAGTTTCAAAAACGCCTGTGTTAGAAATTCATCCATTCGATGGTGATGTATTTCAGCAACATAATGCTTTTCGGTCGCCTGGTGCTGCTTCACTTGAAGATGTAGATAAGAACACGAAAAAAGCAGATTATTTTGCCGCCATCTATTCGAAAATGCATAAGGGTATTAGCCCCCATAGTTATTATGTAACAGATGATAACTTGTGCGAATTAGATAATATGTCTTACGTTTTTATTTGCGTAGATAAAAATAGCGTTCGCAAAAGAATAGCTGATTATCTTGTAAAAAAAGGAATAACGTTTATTGATGTCGGATTAGGTGTAAATGTGGTTGATGACAAAATAAATGGAGCCATAAGGGTAACTACAGGAACTCCAACTAAAAATGACCATCTCCACAACCGGATATTTAGTGGGGATAATGAAAATAATGATTATACCACTAATATTCAAATTGCGGACCTTAATTTATTAAATGCGGGGTTAGCAGTGATTAAATGGAAGAAAATTAGTGATTTTTATGCCGACCTGGAGCGTGAACATCATTGTTCTTATTCAATTAGCGTATCTAAAATTTTTAATGAAGATGCTGCAGCATAAATTTGTTATATCTGTACCCGATCCAATGGAAGAGGGTATATTGTATGTTTCTATTGAATATTGTACAGCCATGCACAAATGTGTGTGTGGTTGTGGCAATGAAGTGGTAACGCCAATTTCACCTAATGATTGGCAGCTTACTTTCAATGGCAACTCAATTTCATTAAGCCCGTCAATTGGTAACTGGAATTTTGATTGCCAATCACATTATTGGATCATTGAAAATCAAATTATACACGCTAAATCCAGGCATCATAATAAAATTGATTTTGGGAGAAAGGCCGATAGAAGTAATAAAAGCAATTCCTATTCTGAAAATCCAAAACGACTAAAAAGCAAAAATTGGAGATCATTGTTTTTGTTTTTTAAAAACGGGACTTTTTAAAAATGATGGTTTATAAATCATCTGATTTGTAACCGATGCGTTTTCGAGGTTGGGGTGCTGCCTTTTTCTCAATCAATTCGTCCAGGCATCGAAATACTACATCCATGTTTTTATCTTGATTATCCAATTTCATTTTAATTTTTTCAATTTCAACCCGCAATTCGGTGTGATCTAACAGCATTTGCCGGATGCGGGTAAAAATTCGCATAATTTGAATATTAACATGGATAGCCCTATCACTGGATAATATACCGGATAACATTGCTACACCTTGTTCTGTAAACGAATTTGGGGCCTGGCGCCGTCCGCCCCAACTTGCTATTCCATTTTGGAAGAGCAAGTTTTTATATTCTTCATCTGTCAGCCGAAATGAAAAATCAGGCGGAAAACGCTTGATATTTCGGGCTACGGCCTTGTTTAAATTACCAGTAGTTACCTGATAAAGTTCTGCCAAATCTTCATCCAGCATAACTTTTTGTTCCCTTACAAAGTAAATTTTATTAATGATAGCTTCATCGGCCATTAATTGATCTTTCATAATGATAATTATTATTTGTGTAGTATTTAATTTTTTAAGCCCCGGTATCACCTATTGCAACACCAGGGCTAATAGAGAATTTATTTAGTCGTATATTTCTGCTTTAGCATGGCCATATCAGCACCAACCTTAATATCCAGTATCTTTGCATAATGTTGTGTCGTCTTAATATTGGTGTGGCCTAACATCTTCGATACACTTTCAATGGGTACGCCATTTAGAAGCGTTACGGTTGTTGCAAATGTGTGCCTGGCAATATGGAAGGTTAACTCTTTGTTTATCTCGCAGATAGTTGCAATCTCCTTAAGATAGGCATTCATTTTCTGATTAGAAGATACTGGCAGGGCTTTGCCTGTATTGCAACAAATAGGATGATCTGAATATTTATCCAGCAAATTTAGGGCAACCGGCAATAAAGGTATTCGGCTTGGTGTATCGGTCTTTTTTCTTTTGGTATTTATCCACATTTCCCCGTCAAGGCCTTTCACAATTTCAATTCTTTTCAGTTTTTTAACATCAGCGTAAGCC